>NZ_JBEYYT010000248.1:0-13724 GCF_040645715.1 Spirillospora sp. NPDC046719
CGCCGAAGGCGCCCTTGACTTTGGAGGGGCGGCCCCGTACGCAAGCGCCACCCCACCACCCGAACACCCCTCTCGCCGATTCTCCCGAACACCCAATCTCCAGAAACCCCCATCCCGAACACCCACAAAGAACACCTGAACTAACATTCAGCGACCATCCGAACCCGCACCTTAAATATCGCCAACCCCCCAAGACCAAAGGCTCCGCCACCCACGCACCCTCGGCGCCCGCGCCCTGGTTCCGACCGCAGCACACCAGCAAGAAGCCCCTACGGCACCCTCACCCCCACCCATACTCCCCACCCCGCCGCCCGATCCCAATCACACTCACACTCAATCCAAACCCGAATACCATTCCCCCATGGACGGCGTTCTGGAACTGATATGCCTTCGGCATGCGGAGTCTGAGAACGTCGTCGCGGGCCTCGCCGGAGCGTTGCCGAACGCGCCGCTGACGGCGCGCGGGCGCTTGCAGGCCGCCGCGATGGCACGCGCACTGACACCGATCGAACACGTCTACGCGAGCACAGCCGAGCGCGCGCGGCAGACGGCGGAGGCGATCACGCGTGCCCAAGGCGTGGCGGTCACCGCGATGCCCGAGCTCGTTGAGGTGAGGATCGGCGGTCTGGAAGGCAGAACGGATCGGGCGACACGGGCGCGGACTGCGGCGGTGCTGCGCTCATGGGTGGTGGACGGGAATCTGGACGCAGGGTTGCCGACGGCGAGACGGGCCGTGCGGTGGTCGCGCGGATCGCGGAGGCGTTCGAGACGATCGCAGTCGCGCACCGGGGCGGCGGCTCCGTCGCCGTTGTCGGGCATGTGGCGAGCCTCACCGCAGGGATGAGCGCGCTGTGCGGGCTCGGCTCGGCGGTGTGGGGCTCGCCGCTGCCGCATGCCGTCCCGTTCCGGGTTCTCCTCGATGCTCGGGGCTGGCGCTGTGTCACCTGGCCGGGAGCCTGACCGGGGGGCTCACCAGGAGCCTCGCCAGGGGCTTCGGCGGGAGCCTGACCACCACAAGTGCCGGGTCAGAGGCACAGGAAGCGCAGAGCGGGAGGTCGCGACTGCCCTCATGCCGGTTGGGTATGCAGCGAACACCGGACTTGACCTGGAGCGCGCTCCAGGTCGCAGAGTCATTGGCAGGCATCACGCCGGCATGAGAAATCGACGAACGCGAGGAAACCGCTATGCGCATCGGACTCCAGGTGCCCAGCTTCACCTTTCCCGGCGGGCCGGAGCAGATCGGCCCGACGTTCGCCCGCATCGCGAAGGAGGCGGACCAGGGCGGTCTGCACTCGCTGTGGGTGATGGACCACTTCTTCCAGATCAACATGGTGGGCCCGGCGGACGACCCGATGCTGGAGGGCTACACGGCGCTCGCCTACGCGGCGGCGCTGACGGAGCGGATCACGCTCGGCACGCTGGTCACCGGCGTGACGTACCGGCACCCCGGCATCCTGGTGAAGACGGTGACGACGCTGGACGTCCTGTCCGGCGGGCGGGCCTGGCTCGGCATCGGCGCGGCCTGGAACGAGGAGGAGTCGCGCGGGCTCGGCGTGCGGTTCCCGCCGACGGCGGAGCGGTTCGAGCGGCTGGAGGAGACGCTGCGGATCGCGCACCAGATGTGGGACGGCGACGAGTCGGCGTTCCAGGGCGAGCACTACCAGCTGGAGCGTCCGCTGAACTCGCCGCAGTCGCTGCGGCGGCCGCATCCGCGGATCCTGATCGGCGGCACGGGCGAGAAGAAGACGCTGCGGTTCGTCGCCAAGTACGCGGACGCCTGCAACATCTTCGACGGCGATGAGCTGCCCCGGAAGCTGGAGGTGCTGCGCGAGCACTGCGAGCGGGAGGGCCGCGACTACGCCGAGATCGAGAAGACGTCGCTGACCTTCTTCACCGGGACGCCGTCGGTCGGCGCGGCGGTCGACACGGTCGGGCGGCTCGCCGAGCAGGGCGTGGACGAGGTGATCTTCTCGCAGGGCACGGGCCAGGACCTGACGGGCATCCTCGCGGAGGCCCTCGCGCAGACGGAGAAGATCGTCCCGGCAGGGCGCTGAACCGAGAGAGGCCCGCTCGGAGCCGGGATGGACCGGCTCAGCCGGATGAGCCGGAATTGGCTCTTCTGCTGGGCCGATCCGCCGACCTAGGTTCGGCGGCATGACGGCGACCCGAGACATGACGGTGAATGAGAAGGCGCGGCTGTTCCGCTCGTACCACGAGGGGCTGCTGGTCCTGCCGAACGCCTGGGACGCGTGCAGCGCGGCGATGATCGAGCGGGCCGGGGCGTCCGCGATCGGGACGTCCAGCGCGGCGGTCTCCTGGGCGCTCGGCAGGCCGGACGGCGAGCATGTCGGCCGCGACGCGATGGCGGCGGCGGTGCACCGCATCGCGGGCGCGGTCGGCGTTCCGGTCTCTGCGGACGTCGAGGGCGGGTACGGTCCCGGCGCGGGCGATGTGGCGGCGACGGTCGAGGCGGTGGTGGACGCGGGCGCGGCCGGGATCAACCTGGAGGATTCGCCGGGTCCGGCGGGCAGCCCGCTGCACCCGCCCGGCGCGCAGGCGGAGCGGATCGCGGCGGCCCGTGCGGCCGCGGCGGGTGCGGGCGTGCCCGATCTGGTGGTGAACGCGCGCACCGATGTCTTCTTCCACCAGGTCGGCGACCCGGCGGGGCGGCTGGACGAGGTGATCGCGCGGGCGGGCCGCTACGCGGAGGCGGGCGCGGACTGCCTGTTCGTCCCGGGACTTCTGGACCTCGGCCTGCTGCGGACGCTGACGGCCGCGGTCCCGATCCCGGTCAACGCGGGGTCGTTCTTCGCGGGCGGCCCGACGGTGGCGATGCTGGCGGAGGCGGGCGTCCGGCGCGTCAGCGTGGGAACGGCGCTGGCGGGCGCGGCCTACACGGCGGTGCTGCGGGCGGCCGAGGCCTTCCTGCAAGACGGCGATCTGGACGCGACCGCCGGCAGCGTCTCGCCCCTCGAATTGGACGGCGCGATGCGCCGCACCGCCGCCGGCTGACAGCGGCACAAGTCGCCCACCAGCCGGCGGCCGGCTTTTCGGGCTCAGGACGCGGCGGACCGCGACGCCTCACACGTCCAGAACATCGCCCATGGGCTGCCTCGCCGAGTTGCGGAGCAAGCAAGCCCGGCTTCCCGTTGACCTCGGCGGGGACGGAGCCGGCCCGCTACCGTGCGGCGACGGTGATCGGGTCCGGCGCTCAGGCGGCCGCCGTGGTGAAGACCCATTTCTTGTACGACCAGTAGCGGAACGCCGAGCCGAGCACCACGCCCGCGAGGAGGCCGAGGTTGTAGGCGATGCCGCCGTGCAGCCCGAGCGAGTAGTAGGTGAAGGCGGTGCACAGGATCTGGATCCCGAGGCCGACGCCGTTCAGCGCGAAGAAGATCGCGAACTCGCGGCTGGAGCCGTCGCTGTCGCGGTGCCGGAACGTCCAGTAGCGGTTGAGCAGGTAGGAGCTCAGCGTGGACACGACGGTCGGTACGGCGACGCTGGTCACCGGGCTGCCGCCGAGCCAGGCGCGCATCAGGTTGGCGCCGAAGATCATGATGAGGGTGCCGACGAACCCGACGAGTCCGAAGCTGAGCAGCTCGCGGAGGAACGCCCGGTACGCGGGTGCGGACGAGACCGTTTTCGCCGGTCTCGACCGCTGCATGGTGCTCACTCGCCCAGACCTTACCTGAACGGTACATATAACGACGTCACAACCCGGCCAAATCGGCCCGCCCCCATCCGGCCCGCACCGGGCCTGGGCGCGGGGTGGGGCGTTCAGCCTTCGGCGGTGGCGGTGGCCGGGGCCAGCAGGACGATCAGCCCCGCGAGCGCGGCCGGGACGGCCAGCGCCCACGCGAGCCCGACGCCCTGCGCGACGAATCCGATGACGGGCGGGCCGCCGAGCAGGCCGAGGTAGCCGACGCCGGTGACCCGGGAGATCCCGGCGGCGGCCGGGACGCCGGGGACGTTCCCGGCGGCGCTGAACGTGACGGGCGCCACGACGGCGACGCCGAGGCCGAAGAGCGTGAAACCGGACACGGCGGCCACCGGGTGCGCGAGCAGCAGCCCGAGGGCGAGCCCAGCCGCCGCGACCAGCGAGCCGGTCCGGAGCACGGTGACGGGTCCGAAGCGGGCGACGACGCGGTCGCCGGCGAGCCGGCCGGCGGTCATCGCGATCGCGCATCCGGCGTAGCCGAGCCCGGCCGCGCCGGGTCCGGTGCCGAGGCTCTCCCGCAGGTAGATGGCGCTCCAGTCGGCCATGGCGCCCTCGCCGACGAACGAGCAGAGCCCGATGACGCCGAGCATGATCAGCGGCCAGCGGGCGGCGCGGGCGGCCGCGGAACCGCGCCGCTTGGAGCCCGCCCCGTCCGATGCTCCGGAGGCGCCGTCGAGGGCGGGGGTCACCGGGTCCGGGAGCGCATCGATGGAACGGTCCATAAGGTCGCGGCAGCCGACCAGGAGCAGCAGCACCAGCACCGCCGCCGCGATCGTCAGATGCACCGCCACCGGGACGCCCGCGTGCGCCGCCGCGGAGCCGACCAGCGCCGACAGCAGCGTCCCGATGCTGTACGCGCCGTGCAGGCCGGACATCAGCGGGCGCCCGTAGCCGCGCTCGACGGCGACGCCCTGGGCGTTCATCGCCACGTCCATCAGGCCGAGCGAGCCGCCCATCAGCACCAGGGAGCAGATCAGCGATCCGAGGTTCCACGACAGCCCCAGCGGGACGAGCGACAGCGCGCCCACCGCTCCGGCGGCGATCGTCGTGGCGCGGCTGCCCCAGCGGTGCACGATCCGGCTGGCGAACCGGACCGCCGCGACCACGCCGACCGACGCGCCGAGCAGCGCGACGCCCATCGTGCCCGCGCCCAGCCCAAGATGCTCCTTGATCTGCGGGATCCGCGCCACCCATGCCGCGCCGAGCAGCCCGTGCGCCACGAACGCCACCGTCACCGCCAGGCGCGCCCGCACCGGCGCGGCGATCTCCTCCGTCACCACCCAGTCGACTGTACGTGCCTTACACCCCGGCTCGATACGGCCGATCGGTGACAAAGATCGGAGGCGGAGGGTCAGGCCGCGAGGCCGGCGAGCGGCACCGCCGGGTCGGCCAGCCGGGCCCGGTCGACCGGCCGCCCGGAGCGGATCAGCGCCTGGACGTCCCCGGTCACGTCCCACACGTTGACGTTCATCCCGCCGACGACCCGGCCCTCGTGCAGCCAGAACGCGATGAACTCGCGGGCGGCGACGTCGCCGCGGTAGACGACCTCGTCGTACTCCCCCGGCGCGGCGACGCCCGACATCTCCATGCCGAGGTCGTACTGGTCGCTGAAGAAGTACGGAACGCGGTCGTACACGACGTCCCGGCCGAGCATGGCGCGCGCAGCGGCGGGCCCGCCGTTCAGCGCGTTCGCCCAGTGCTCCACCCGGATCCGGCGGCCGAGCAGCGGGTTGTAGGCGTTGGCGACGTCGCCCGCGGCGTAGACGTCGGGGTCGGAGGTGCGCAGCGACTGGTCGACGAGGATCCCGTCGGAGACCTCCAGGCCCGCCTTCTCGGCGAGCCGCGCGTTCGGCCGGACGCCGATGCCGACGACGACCACGTCCGCGGGCACCTCGGCGCCGCCGGAGGTGACCACGGCCGACACCTGCCCGGCGCCCCAGAACCCGGCGACGCCCTGGTCGAGCCGGACGTCGACGCCGTTCTCGTGGTGCAGGTCGGCGAACAGGCGGCCGAGTTCGGGTCCGAGCGCGGCGTGCAGCGGCACCGGCTCCGGTTCGATGATCGTGACCTCGTTGCCGTAGGCGCGGGCGGCGGCGGCCGTCTCCAGCCCGATCCAGCCGGCCCCGGCGACGACGACGCGCCGGCCGCCGTGCGCGAGCGCCTGCTTCAGCGCCGCCGAGTCGGCCATGGTGCGCAGGTAGTGGATGCCCTGGAGCTTGGAGCCGGGGACCTCCAGGCGGCGGGGGGACGCGCCGGTCGCGAGGAGCAGCCGGGTGTAGCGGATGGGCTCCTTGGTCGACAGCCGCACCTCGTGGGCGGCCCGGTCGATCGCCGTGACCGAGACGCCGACGCGCAGTTCCACGTCGTGCTTGTCGTACCAGTCCGCCTCGTGGACGTGCGCCTTCTCGCGGGGCTCCTTGTCGAGCAGGAACCCCTTGGACAGCGGCGGGCGCTCGTACGGCCGCTCGATCTCCTCGCCGATCAGCAGCACGCGGCCCGCGAAGCCCTCCTCGCGGAGCGTCTCCGCCGCCTTGGCTCCGGCAAGGCCGGCACCGACGATGACGAACGTCTCCTCGGGCATGGCGACCTCCTGTAGATGACTTGTAGCTATCCCTACAGCGGCCTCCGTAACGAGACAAGGGCCATCGTTCGGCGCGTCGGGGCGGAATGCACGCACCCGTGCCCGCCCTGTGCGGACGGCTGCGGTGCGGGCGTCGCACCGCGCCCGCCGCCGACCGTGTGCAGCAGCGGCGGTGCGGCTAGTGCGGGCGGCCGCCGAGGAGGCGGTGCCGCGCGATCGCCGACAGGTCGGTGAGGGAGGCGATCTGGTCGACGACGGCGCGCAGCCGGGCCGCGTCGTCGTCGGCGTCCACGAACGCCTCGCGGAACCCGGGGTCGAGGGAGGCGGGCGCGCCGGCGAGCATCATCTCCGCCAGCTCGGTGATCAGGGTGCGCTGGCGGGCCCTGACCTCCTCGTGGCTGATCCACACGTAGTGCGCCGTGATGCCCTTGAGCAGCGCGTTCTCCAGCCGCTGCTCGCGCGGCACGATCAGCTCGGCGGCGTACCGGGTGAGCGGCCGGTCGCCGTGGGCGGCGCGGGTGGCGGACTCGGCGGCCAGGCAGAACCGCCCGATCAGCGTGCTCGTGAGGTTCTTGAGCGCGGCGAGGCTGCGCGGCGTGCCGTCGTAGCGGTCCGGCCAGTACGGCTCGGCGAGCAGCGCGGCGAACCGCTCCTCCAGTTCGTTCATGTCGGCGTCGGCGCAGTACAGCTTGGCGGCGGTGGCGGCGACGAGGCGGCGCTCGGCGGGGTCGGCGAGCAGCGCGAAGTCGACGTGCCCGGCGACGAGCGCGTCCTCCAGGTCGTGGACGGAGTAGGCGACGTCGTCGCTCCAGTCCATGACCTGGGCCTCGAAGCAGGTCCGGCCGGGCGGGGCGTCCTCGCGGACCCAGCGGGCGACGGCCACGTCGTCGGCGTACACGCCGAACTTGCCGTTGACGGCGTCCTCCTGCGTCCACGGGTACTTCATCGCCGCGTCGAGGGCCGCGCGGGTCAGGTTGAGGCCGACGCTGCGGCCGTACAGGGGCGGGCCCTCCGGGGCGAACGACTTCGGCTCCAGCCGGGTCAGGACGCGCAGGCTCTGCGCGTTGCCCTCGAAGCCGCCGCAGTCGCGGGCGACGACGTCCAGCGCGGACTCGCCGTTGTGGCCGAACGGCGGGTGCCCGATGTCGTGCGACAGGCACGCCGCCTCGACCAGGTCGGGGTCGCAGCCGAGGGACTTGCCGAGCTCCCGGCCGACCTGGGCGCACTCCAGCGAGTGAGTGAGCCGGGTGCGCAGGCTCTGCACGGTGTCGGCGGCGGCGTCCGCGCCCGGCGAGGCGACCTGGGTCTTGGCGGCGAGCCGGCGGAGCGCGGCGCTGTGCAGCACCCGGGCGCGGTCGCGTTCGAAGGCCGTGCGGTCGCGGCGCTTGGGGGGCTCGGGCGCCCAGCGCAGCCTGTCGGTGCCGGAGTATCCGGACCCTTCCGAGCGTCCGGTGCGTGACGGATTCTGGGTCATGTGCTTCCAGGGTAAGCGGGCAAAGGGAAAGTAAGCGCGCGGAGGGTCCCCGGGTTTCGGCGGCGCCCCGCGCGGGCGGCGCCCGGTCCCGTGGCGGCGCGGCGGCTCAGCGGGTCGGCGTGCCGCCGGGGGTCCCGCCGGGCGGCGCGCCGGGCGACACCGTCGCGGTCGGATCACCGTGGATGATCTTGATGGTCTCGCTCGGCGTCTTCACGCTCTTGCCGAGCAGCACGTACGACAGGTACCCGCCGGTCTCCCGCACGATGTAGTGGAACTGGGTGTCGCGGGTCTGCACGCTCGGGCCGCTGCGGGTCGGCGACGCGGCCGCCTTGATGCCGCTGTCCTCGGCCATCCGCTTGGAGCGCAGCGCGTGCGGCGGGTCCGTGACGATCACGCCGGACCTCCAGTGCCGCGCCTTGTAGACCTTGCCGACCGCCTTCATGCTCTGCAGCGTGTCGCGCCCGTCCGGCACCGCGACGACCCTGGACGCGGGCACGCCGCCCTTCTCGATCAGCCACCGGCGCCCGGACTCGGCCTCGGTGTAGTTGTCGCCGGGCGCCCGGCCGCCGACGGTGACGATCGCGGGCGCGACCTTGTCGCGGTACAGGTCGAGGGCGTGCTGCAGGCGCCACCGCAGCGTCGGGGACGGCACCCCGTTGTACTGCGCGGCGCCGAGCACGATGATCGCGTCCGAGCGGGGCCGCTCGTCCTGCCGGGCCTGGTACCAGACGCGGGCGCCGACGGTCAGCGGGGTCAGCACGACGATGGCGACGAGGCCGCACAGCACGGTCACCGGGACGGTGAACCAGAGCGGCCGGGGGCGCCGTCCGCGCCTCTTGCGGCCGCGCGGGCGCTCACCGGTCTCCTCGGGCTCGTCCGGGTCGTGGTCCGGCAACTCGACTTCCAACGTCATCGCTCTGGACACGTTAGTGAGATGGCCCGGCGGGCGCCGGAGGTTCGCAGGTCCGGCGTGTTGCACGCCCCACATTCCCCGTTCCGGACGCCCGGTTCCGGGCGGGATCAGCGGCTGTCGCTGCCTCCGGCACCGGCCGCCTCGATCGCGGCGCGGCCCGCCTCGAGCCGCGCCACCGGTACCCGGAACGGCGAGCAGGACACGTAGTCCAGGCCGACCTCGTGGCAGAAGTGCACCGAGTCGGGGTCGCCGCCGTGCTCGCCGCAGATGCCGAGCTTGATCCCCGGACGGGCCTTGCGGCCCTCCTCGGCGGCGATCCGGACGAGCCGCCCGACGCCCTCCCGGTCGAGGGTCTCGAACGGCGACACCCCGAAGATCCCGAGTTCGAGGTAGCGGGAGAAGAACGCCGCCTCGACGTCGTCGCGGGAGAAGCCCCACGTCGTCTGGGTGAGGTCGTTGGTGCCGAAGGAGAAGAACTCGGCGGCCTCGGCGATCTGCCCGGCGGTCAGCGCCGCCCGCGGCAGCTCGATCATGGTGCCGACCAGCGCCGGGACGTCCACACCGGTGGACTCGCGCACCTCGTCGAGGATGCCGCGCGCCTCGTCGCGGACGGCCTCCAGCTCCTGCACCGCGCCGACGAGCGGGATCATGATCTCCGGGCGGGGGTCCCCGCCGGCGGCCCGGCGGGCCGCGGCGGCCTCGGCGATCGCGCGCACCTGCATCGCGAAGAGCCCCGGAATCACCAAACCCAGCCGCACGCCGCGCAACCCCAACATAGGGTTCTGCTCGTGCAGTCGGGTGACTGCCTCGAGCAGTCTCCGGTCCCTGGGGTCGGCGCCGTCGCCGGCGAGGGCGACCCTGACCGACAGCTCGGTGAGGTCGGGGAGGAACTCGTGCAGCGGCGGGTCGATGAGCCGGATCGTGACCGGCAGCCCGTCCATGGCCGCGAAGATGCCCTCGAAGTCCTGCTTCTGCAGCGGCTCCAGGGCGTCCAGCGCGGCCTGCCGCTCCTCGTCGCCCTCGGCGAGGATCAGCTGCTCGACGAGCCGCCGCCGGTCGCCGAGGAACATGTGCTCGGTGCGGCACAGCCCGATCCCCCGCGCGCCGAACCGGCGGGCCCGCGCGGCGTCCTCGGGGTTGTCGGCGTTGGCTCGCACCGCCATCGCCGCCTTCGCGTCGGCGTGCTCCATGACCCGGTCCACCGCGACGACCAGCTCGTCGCCGTCCGCGGCGGACAGCTCGCCCTCGAAGTACCGGACGACCGGGGAGTCCTCGACCGGGACCTCGCCGAGGTAGACGTCGCCGGACGACCCGTCGATCGAGATGACGTCGCCCTCGCTGACGGTGACGCCGCCGGGCGCGGTGAACGTCCCGGCCTTGACGTCGACGTCGAGCTCCTCGGCGCCGCACACGCAGGTCTTGCCCATGCCGCGGGCGACGACGGCGGCGTGCGAGGTCTTGCCGCCGCGCGAGGTCAGCACGCCCTTGGCGGCGACCATGCCGGACAGGTCGTCGGGGTTGGTCTCGCGGCGGACGAGGATGACGTCCTCGCCCCGCTCGGCCCACTCGACGGCCCGCTCGGAGGTGAACACGGCCTTGCCGACGGCGGCGCCGGGCGAGGCGTTCATCCCCTTGGTGATCTTCTTGACGCCGTCGACCCTGCTGGCGAACCGGGGGAACATCAGCTGCGCGAGCTGGTCGCCGGTCACCCGGCGGGCCGCCTCGTCGGCGTCGATGAGCCCCTGGTCGAGCAGCTGGCAGGCGATCCGGAACGCGGCGGCGGCGGTCCGCTTGCCGACCCGGGTCTGCAGCATCCACAGCTTCCCGCGCTCGATCGTGAACTCGATGTCGCACATGTCGCGGTAGTGGTTCTCGAGCGTCTCCATGATCTCGAGAAGCCGGTCGTAGGACGCCTTGTCGATCCGCTCCAGCTCCGTCAGCGGGACGGTGTTGCGGATGCCGGCGACGACGTCCTCGCCCTGCGCGTTCTGCAGGTAGTCGCCGTAGATGCCCTGGTGCCCCGACGCGGGGTCGCGGGTGAAGGCGACGCCGGTCCCCGAGTCCATCCCCATGTTGCCGAAGACCATCGAGCAGATGTTGACGGCGGTGCCGAGATCGACGGGGATGCGCTCCTGGCGGCGGTACAGGATCGCGCGGGGGGCGTTCCAGGACTCGAACACCGCCTGGGTGGCGAGGTCCATCTGCTCGCGCGGGTCGGTCGGGAACTCCCGCCCGGCCCGCTCGCGGACGATCGTCTTGAACCGGTCCACCAGCTCCTTGAAGTCGTCGGCGGTGAGGTCCACGTCGTCCTCGGTGCCGCGGGCCCGCTTGACGTCCTCGACGGCGTCCTCGAACAGGTCGCCGTCCACGTCCAGGACCGTCTTGCCGAACATCTGGATCAGCCGGCGGTAGGAGTCCCACGCGAACCGCTCGTCGCCGGCCTGGGCGGCGAGGCCGTGCACGGACTCGTCGTTGAGGCCGACGTTCAGGACGGTCTCCATCATCCCGGGCATGCTGAACTTGGCCCCCGAGCGCACGCTGACCAGCAGCGGGTCCTCGGGCTGGCCGAGCTTCTTGCCCATCGCCTTCTCCAGGGCGGCGAGGTGGGCGTTCACCTCCTCCGCCAGCCCCTCGGGCAGGGTCCCGTGCTCAAGGTAATGCCGGCAGGCCTCCGCGGTGATCGTGAACCCGGGGGGCACGGGCAGGCCGAGGTTGGTCATCTCGGCCAGGTTGGCGCCCTTGCCGCCCAGCAGATCCTTGAGGTCCTTGTTTCCCTCGGTGAAGTCGTACACGAACTTCGGCACGGGGAGCTCCTTCTCGCTCCGGTTCCACCCAGTGACAGTTCCGGACCCCCGCGCCGGAGAGCGCGCGCCGTCGCGTTCTCCCAGGCGGCGGCGGGTCCGCTGCCCTGTTTGCCGGGACTGTACCCGCGGATGACCCGGTCTCCCGGCACCCCATGCGCGGAGCGACGTTTCCGCAGCTCAGAGGCCGTTTAATGGTCTATTCCAAGTGGTCTATTCCAGTACCGGGAGGGCCACGCCGCCCATGAGGCCGCACACCGCGCGCCCGGCGCCCGGGGAAACATCCCGCGCTCCTGGCGCACCCATTGCTCTGGAGAGGGAATGATGGATCAAGGAGGTGAGGCTGTGAGGCCGAAGGTCGCCGGCGGCCGGGCAGGAGACCCGTTCGCCCCGATCGCCGATTTCGGGTTCCTGTCCGACTGCGAGACGACCGCGCTCGTCGCGCCGAGCGGGAACATCGAGTGGATGTGCCTGCCGAAGATGGACTCGCCCAGCGTGTTCGGGTCGATCCTGGACCGGGACGCCGGGTACTTCCGGGTCGGCCCCGCGGGCGTGGAGGTGCCCGCCGCGCAGCGCTACATCCCCGGCACGATGGTGATGGAGACCACCTGGTGGGTGCACGGGGGCTGGCTCGTGGTCACCGACGCGCTGCTCATGGGGCCGTGGCACCACGAGACGGAACGGTCCCACACGCACCGCCGCGCCCCCACCGACTACGACGCCGACCACGTCCTGCTGCGGATGGTGCGGTGCGTGAACGGCCAGGTCCAGGCGCGGCTCGACTGCATGCCGGTCTTCGACTACGGCCAGACCCCGGCCCGCTGGGAGCACACCGGTTCGGGGTACCACGAGGCCGTCGCGCGCGGGAACGGCGTCGGGCTGCGCCTGACCACCGACATGAACGTGGGCTTCGAGGGGTCGCTCGCCACGGCCCGGACGCTGCTGAAGCAGGGCGAGTCCCGGTTCGTCGCGCTGTCGTGGAGCGAGCACGCGGCGCCGTCGTCGTGGGAGGAGGCGCAGGAGCGGCTCGTCTGGACCGTCCACCACTGGCAGCACTGGCTGGACCGCGGCCGGTTCCCCGACCATCCGTGGCGCAGCCACCTGCAGCGCAGCGCCCTCACCCTCAAGGGGCTGACGTTCGCGCCGTCGGGCGCGGTCGCGGCGGCGGCGACGACGTCGCTGCCGGAGACGCCGGGCGGCGACCGGAACTGGGACTACCGCTACACCTGGATCCGCGACTCCACCATGGCGCTGTGGGCCTTCTACACCCTCGGGTACGACTGGGAGGCCAACGACTTCTTCTACTTCATCACCGACGTCGCCGAGGCCGCCGAGGGCAAGCTGCAGATCATGTACGGGCTGGACGGCCGGGAGGAGCTGCCCGAGTCCACGCTCGAGCACCTGACCGGCTACGACAACGCCCGCCCCGTGCGCATCGGCAACGAGGCGTACATGCAGGCCCAGCACGACGTGTGGGGCGCGATCATCGGGTCGATCTACCTGTTCGTGCGCAAGCGCGACCGGCTCGACGACCGGCTCTGGAAGATCGTCGTCAAGCAGGTGGAGGACGCGCTCGCCAACTGGCGCACCCCCGACTGCGGGATGTGGGAGGTGCGCGGCGAGCCGCAGCACTTCACCTCGTCCAAGGTGTTCTGCTGGGTCGCCGCCGACCGGGGCGCGCGGCTGGCCCGGGTCCGCGGCGACAAGGAGCGGGCGGAGCGCTGGCAGGCCGCCGCCGACGAGATCCACGCCGACGTGCTGGCGAACGCGCTCGACGAGCGCGGGGTGTTCACCGCGCACTACGGGGCGACCGCGCTGGACGCGTCGGCGCTGCTGATCCCGCTGCTCGGGTTCCTGCCGGCGGACGACAAGCGGGTCCGGGAGACGGTGCTCGCCATCGCGGACGAGCTGTCCGAGGACGACCTCGTCCTGCGGTACCGGGCGACCGAGACCGACGACGGGTTCGAGTCGGAGGAGGGCACCTTCACGATCTGCTCGTTCTGGCTGGTCAGCACGCTGGTGATGATCGGTGAGCTGGACCGTGCGCGGGCGCTGTGCGAGAAGCTGCTGTCGTACGCGAGCCCGCTGCAGCTGTACGCCGAGGAGATCGACCCGCACACCGGGCGGCATCTCGGCAACTTCCCGCAGGCGTTCACCCACCTCGCGCTGATCAACGCGGTGATGCAGGTGATCAACGCGGAGGGCGAGCAGGAGCAGCCGCCGCTGGCCTGAGCCGG
>NZ_JBEYYT010000249.1:0-13653 GCF_040645715.1 Spirillospora sp. NPDC046719
CGGCCGCACCAGTGCCGCATCCTGTCGCGCCGACAGCGGACGGGGTCGCGCCGCCTGGGGCGCCCCCGCCCGCCGCGGGGGCGCCGCCGGGGGCCGTGCCGCCGGCCATGGGGACGGCGCCGCTCGGTCCGCCGCCGGACGAGGGGGAGCTCGGCGCGCCGCCGTCCGACCCGCCCGCGCCGCCACCGCCGCTGAAGGCGCCGGGGTTGCCGCCGAGGCCGCCGCCGGACCCGCCGCCCGAGGAGGGCGCGCCGCCGCCTCCGCCCGAGCCGCCCTCGGGGGCCGCCGACGCGAGGCTGACGCCGTGGTTCGCTCCACCGCCGCCGTTGTCGCCGAGCAGGGTGGATATGCGGTTGCCGCCGCCCCCGCCCGAGCCGCCGCCGTCGTGGGAACCGCCGCCGCCACCGCCGTGGGAGCCGCCGCCTCCTCCGCCTGAGCCGCCGCCGTCATAGGAGCCGCCGCCACCGCCGGTGACGTGCCCGCCACCACCGCCGCCGGAGCCGCCGCCGTCGGAGCCGCCTCCGCCCGAACCGCCCTCGCCCGAACCGCCGCCGGTCGACGGGGTGTGCGTGGTCACCGGGGTGGGGTCGACGTTCGGACCCGCGGGGCCGCCGCCGGGGACGCCGCCGTCGAACTCCGTCAGCCCGCCCTTGCCGCCGCCGACCGCGCCGCCGAACGCGCCCGACGTGGCGCCCTTGGCGATGGCGTCCCAGCTCAGCGGGTCACCGTGGATCGCGGACGTGGCGACGGTGCCGGCCACGCCGCTGACGGCCTCGGACACGCCGTCGCGCGCCATGCCCTTGAACATGTTGCCGAGCGGGGTGGCGGCCGCGTCGCCGACCCCGGGGATCTTGCCCGCGCCGAAGCCGACGCCGCCGGAGATCGCGCCGCCGATCGCGCCGTCCAGGGTGGCCTGGCCCGTCTTGGCCCAGTCGACGTCCTTCCGGTTGCCCTGGGCGATCTGGACGCCCTGGACGATCAGGTCGAGCCCGCCGCCCTGCAGGGCGCCGAACGCGGCGCCCTTCAGGACCGCGCCGAGGAACTTCTCCCCGAGCTTCTCCATCAGCTCTTTGAAGATGGTGCGGGCCGTGACCTGGGCCGCGCCCTCCACCGCAGGGATGCCCGCGGTGGACGCGCCGAACGTCTCGAACGCCGCCGCGATCAGCATCGCGATCTCGATCGCGGTGACGATCAGCAGCGCGATGAACATGTACTTGGCGTACTCGATGTCCAGCGCGCCGTTGTCGAGGACCTCGGCGAGCTTGTTGCAGGAATCCGCCATGCTGGGCAGCAGCCGCGGGTCGGTCGTCGTCCACTGCTCGACGTTCTTCTGGAACTTCTCGGCCGCCTCGGCGTCGAGGGTGCCGCGGACGTCGTTGATGGTTCCGGTGACGTCGCCGACGAGCTCGTTGAGGGAGGTGGCGGCCTGGCGCCAGGCGTCGGCGCAGCGCCGCATCGCGGTCTCGTCGCCCTCGGGCCAGTCGGAGCCGACGATCCACGACAGCCACTGGACCTCGGCGGGGATTTCCAGACCCACGGATCAGCTCACTTCAGCCTCGAGGCGCCTTCGGCCTTCTTGTATTCCTTGGCCATCTCGTCGACGCCCTTCTTGATGCCGTCCAGCCCCGTCTTGAGCTTGGGAAAGGCCTCCAGGACGCTCTTGCTCGGCTCGGCGTAGCCCTCTTCGAACTTCTGGCCGGTCTCGTCGGAGCCCCAGCACTTGCCCTCGGCCTGCAACGCCGAGTTGAGGGTGTCGAAGATCTGCTGCAGCACGTTGGCGTTGGTCTCGAAGCCGCCGCCCGCGCGTGCGAGGGCCTCGGTGTCGACCTCGTATCCGTCGAACGTCATAGCGGCTGGATCCCGAGGCGCTGCCGGACGGCCTCGATGTCGTCCGGCCGTTCGGGAAGCAGCTTGGCGAGGTCGAACCCGCCGCCCTCGCCGGACGCGCCCTCGGGGGCGAGGCCCTGCATCGCGGCGCGCACCTGGTCGGCGACGTCCGCCTGCGCCTTCCTGGACGCCTCCATGACGGCCTCGGCGAGCTCCTCGCTGCCGAGCTTGCGGGAGACCCGCGGGTCGAACTCCAGCGACGCCAGCCGGCCCTGCCGGTCGACCTTGACGCGGACCATGCCGTCGGCGGCCTCGGCCGACGCCTCGATGGTCTCCAGCCGGGACTGCATCTCCTGGATCTGCCGGCGCTTCTCCTGGTAGGTCTGCAGGAGTTCGTCGATATGCGCCTGCCATTCAGCGCGCACGGGGGACCCCTCTGTTCGTCGGGAGCTGAACGAGCCCGCGACCGCGCACGATCACAGACACACGGGGAGCGGTCATTATGATGATTTCGCCGCTCATGTCGCAACCCCTCGGCTGGTGATCGCGCACGGCGGTAAGGGTGTTACCGCGGGTGTGGAACACTGCGGCGAGGCCGCCGGCGGTGCGTCCCGGCGGCGCGAGCGGACGGCAGGGCGAACAGCGGAGAGGACGGCCGGACCATGCGCAGGAGACCCAGCATCTGTGACGCGTGCGTGCGTCTCCAGCAGCGCGCCGACCCCGGCGCCGAGACGTCGATGGACACCTGGATCCCGTACTGCGACGCGTTCCCCGACCGGGTGCCCGCCGAGATCTACACCGGCGGCTTCGACCACCGGGAGCCGTTCGAGGGCGACCGCGGGATCCGGTTCGAGATGCGGCCGGGCGGCGAGCGCGCGCTGGCGTCCTACGAGCGGGCGCAGGCCCGCAAGCGCGAGGCGCAGCGGCAGGACGGCTGACGCCGCCGCCGGCGAGGACATGCCGGGCCGAGCGAGACCGGAACGGGCGGACGCCCGCCCGCCCCGCGCCCGCTCGGCACGTTCCATCAGTTCGACCAGAGCAGCGTGTTGGTGACCTCGACGCCCAGCTCCCCGGCCGTCGCGAAGACGCTGCCGGTGCGGTCGCCGGTCGCGCCGCCGCTCCTCCAGTACGACTGCGCGTAGATCACGTTCCGGCCCTGCGACCAGGTCCGCGTCCAGTACGCCGGGTTCGCCCGCGGCTGCGGGAGCCCGCTGGCGTCCGACGGGGTGAGCAGCTTCGGCCAGCCGCTCTGGTCGGTGACGCCCTTGACGTAGATCGCCGCGGACGGGGAGCCCATCGTCATGATCGACACGGACGTGATGATGGTCTTGGTCGGGTTGGCGTAGACCGCCGAGTGCATCATCCCGACGCACGGGTACTTGCGCAGCGCGGGCAGCAGCTTGACGTTGGCGCGCGTCACGCACGACTCGGTCCGGACGCCCGCCTGGGTGAAGGTGTGGCCCTTCGCCGTCCGGATCGTCCGGGTGAGGACGCTGGACGGGTCGCCGGTCCCGCCGATGGACGTCCGCGGCGACGGCGGGGGCGAGTAGGTCGTTCCCGAGGACGGGTTCAGATGGGTCACCGTCGGCAGCGCGACGGACCGGTCCGGCTTGTCGTCGCCGCTGCGCAGGATGAAGAACGCGCCGATCCCGACGATGCCGAGCACGGCGACCACGCCGATGATCAGGACGGGCACGAGCGCGCTTCCGCCGCCGCGCTTCGGCGGGGGAGGCGGGAAGCCCATCGGCGGTCCCGGCGGACCGGGCAGCGGGGGGCCGGGCATCGGCGGGCCGGGCGGAGCCGGCGGGTAGCCCGGCCCGCCGGGCTGACCGGGCCATTCAGGGGGATTCATGGTCGCTCCGGGCGGTGTGCTCACATGGCGGGGTGCCGATCGAGGTCCGGCCAGACTAGCGGGAGGGTAAGGGTGATTTCAGGATAGATCGCCTGTCTGGGGTCGTCTGTGCCGGTGAGGCCGGTGTGCACGGTGCCCCGGATCCCGTCCGGGAGGAGGCGCCGAGCCCGCGGCGGTGCGTGGGGCGACGCGTGTCTCGTAGTCTTGGCGGGGAGAGGGGAGGCCGGTGTCCGACTCCAGTTGGCAGCAGGCGGTACTGCGCGAGATCGGCGTGTCCCGGCGCGGGCTACAGGTCCTCGACGCGACGCCCTCCGCCCCCGCACAGGGGACCTGGGGCGCCGATGCGCCGCCGCGCCCTGCCCAGGAGCGGGCGCCCGCGGCGTCCGTCCCCGCGCAGGTCACCCAGGCCGCCCGGCCGGAGCCGCAGCCCGCGCCCGTCCAGGCCGCGCAGCCCGCGCAGCCCGTGCAGGCCGCGCCGGAGGCGCCGCCCCCCGTCCCTGAGGCTCCGCCGTTCCCGCAGGTCGCGGACGCGTCGCAGGCCGTCCAGGACGAGTCGGCCCCGCTGCTGCCCGAGCCGCCGGCCCCCGAGCCCGTTGCCCCCGAGCCCGTGGCGCCCGAGCCGGTGCCGTCCCCGCAGATCCAGCAGCAGGCGGCGGCCCAGCAGCCCGTACAACAGCCGGCCTTCCAGGAGCAGGCGTTCCAGGACCAGGCCGCGCAGCAGGCCGCCGCCCAGCAGCAGGCGGTGACCCAGCAGCAGGCCGCGCCTCACCAGCCCATGCAGCCGGCAGCGCAGCCGCCGCAGCAGCCGCCGCAACAGGCAGAGCAGCAGCCGACGCAGCAGACAATGCAGCAGGCCGTGGACGTCCCGGCCGAGACGCAGCAGCAGATCGACCCGCTCGTCCACTCCGACTTCGACTGGGAGGCCGCGGTCAACCCGGTCCTCGGCGCGGTCCAGCCCGCCGCCGACCAGGCGGCGCAGCAGGGGCAGCGGGCCGGGCAGCAGGGCGCCTGGCCCGACCCGGCGGCCGCGGCGCAGCAGGCCGCGCAGCCCGCCGCGCCCGTCCAGCCGGTGATGCCCGGTCAGCCCGCCGGTCCCGGGCAGGTGCCCGGCCAGGAGATCCCGCCCGCCGACCTCGTCCGCAGGAACCAGCACGGCGACGCGCTGGCCCGCCGGGTCGGGCGCGGCGTCCTGAAGGCGGTCGGCGGCGGCGCCCGCGAGGCCCGGCTGCTGGCGGCGTTCGGCGAGCTGATGCAGCGGTCCGTGCCGAGCTCCCGGCAGATCGCGGTGGCGAGCGTGCGCGGCGGCGCGGGCAAGACGACGATGGCGGCGCTGGTCGCGACGGAGCTGGCCCGGCACCGCGCCGACCGGGTGCTGGCCGCCGACGCCGACGCCGAGCTCGGGTCGCTGCCGCTGCGCCTCGGCGTCCGCTCGCAGCTGTCGCTGTTCGAGCTGGCGGCGCAGAACCCGCAGTCGTTCGAGGAGGCGGCGCGGTTCCTCACCCGCACGCCCGACGGCCTGTGGGTGCTGTCGTCCACGCGCGGCGGGCGGATCGCCGGCGAGTTCACGCTGGAGACCTTCGAGACGGCGCTGAGCGCGGTCAGCCGGTACGTCGCGGCGACGGTCGTCGACTGCGGCGCCGGCATCCTCACCGAGGTCAACCGCGGGGTCATCGCCGGTTCGCACGGCCTGGTGCTGGTGACGCCCGGGACGGTCGACGGGGCGCTGAGCGCGCGCGGGGCGCTGGAGTGGTTCGTGTCCAACGACCAGCAGGACGTGCTGCGCCGCACCGTGATCGCGATGGTGTCGCACGCCCCGCAGGTCGGCGCGGACCTGCAGCGCGCCCACCAGATGCTGGCCGCGTGGGGGCTGCCCGTGGTGGCGGTGCCCTACGACCGGCACCTGGCCACCGGCAGCTCGCTGGAGCTCGGCCGGGTGTCGGCCGCCGCGCGGATGGCGGGGATCCAGGTGGTGCACGAGGTGTTCGCCCGTTCGCTCGGCGCCGGGGTGGCCCGATGAGCAGTGACCTGGTCGCGCTGGTGCGCCGCCGCCCGGACGTGCACGCCGTCGCCGACGGCATGATCGCGATGGGCGAGCCGCTGGAGCTGCGCGGCGGGGAGCCGGAGCCCACCCTGCTGTACGACGCGGAGGGCCGGCTGCTCGTCGCGATCGAGGACGCGGTGCAGGTGTCGGTGCAGGGCGAGATCGGGCGGCTGCTGGGCGCGGAGTTCGCGGCCCGGGTCGTCGCGCCGGTCTGGTGGGTGGACATCCGCGCGGTCGCGGACCTGCCGGACGCGCCGCGCGTCGCCCGCAAGTTCGCCGACTCGCTAGTGCACTGGCTCGGCGGGACGGTGTATCCGGACGGGGAGAGCGACGCGCCCGCGCAGAGCTGGCGGGCGTCCGGCGAGGGCGGCGGCGCGGCGGCGGAGGTGCCGGGGAGCGCGCAGGGCGCGGCGGACGGCGCCGCCTACCAGGGCGGGGTCATCGGCGGCTGACAGCGCGCGCGGGTCAGGGCCAGTCGCGGGTCAGGTCGAGGTCCCACGGCACGAGGTTCCATGGGCTGCGCCGCTCCGCGGCGAGGTGCTCGACGAGCCGGTCGTACTCCGCCTGCGCCCGGCCGCCGCCGCCCGACCACAGCAGCCGTCCTTGCAGGTAGCAGGTCGCCATGTCGTGCCAGGACGTGTAGCGGCGCTGGACGTCCAGGGCGAGCGGCAGCATCCGCTCCCAGCAGTACTCCTCGGTGAGCCAGCCCACCATGTGGCCCCATCGGTACAGCATCAACGCGCGCGCGTAGTCCCAGATGAGGAACCGGCCGACGTTGGCGTGCAGGGCCGGGTCGGCGAGCACCTCCAGCCGGTGCAGCTCCTCGGCGGCGTGGCCGCGGTCGTTGAACAGCCGGTGCAGGAACTGGGCCAGCTCCGCGCCCTCATCGCTGGCGTCCGCGCCGGCCTCGTCGCGCAGCAGCGGCGGGACGAGCTTGGCGTACACGGCGCCCCCGTCCCCGTACCGGACCCGGACGAGCTCGATGAGCCGCTCGACGAACGGCGGCTCCAGCCGGTCGGCGGCGATGAGGCCGTCCACCTCGCGGAGCAGCGCGGCGTAGCGCTCCCGCTCCTCGGGCGGGCGGGCGGCGAGCTCGGCGTCCATGGTGAAGTCGGCGCGGTGGCCCTCCTGGACGAGCCAGTTCACCGCGGCGAGCAGCTGCTCCAGGTCGTAGGCGCCCCACGGTTCGCGCAGCAGCTCCTGCGCGGTGCGCCGGTCGGCGGCCGCGGCCGACTCGCCGGGCGCGACGCCGAGCCGGTCGAGCCGGAACCCGTTGATCGCGCCGTACGGGGCGCCCGCGCCGATGATCCAGCGCTGCACCGGGGTGAGGCCGCTGCCGTGGGTGAGGACGCCGGGCAGGTCCGGCGCCGAGATCAGCTCCCAGAGCCGGCGCTGGAACTCCTCGGCCTGCCGCTCCTCGCTCTCGAAGAACCCGGCGAGCTGCTTGCGCAGCGACGGGTGCCGGACGTAGAGCCGGCGGAAGAACCGGCCGTTCTTCCACACCAGGTGCTCGGGGCGCAGGTCGTCGAACGGGACGCGGGTCCGCCGGTGCACCATCGCCTGCTCGGTGAACCGCAGCTCCAGCTCGGGCCAGAGCGCGGGCAGCGGGGTGAACCGCAGCGCCAGCAGGAAGGCGAGGACGAGCGCGACCATCACGGCGCCGGGCGCCAGCGCCCAGTTCGCGGCGCCGCGCAGCCCGGTGAGGGACAGGACCGCGCCGAACAGCAGCAGCACGATGCCGGCGGCGGCGCAGGACAGGAACCACCCGGTGGTCAGGACGAGCGAGCCCTCGATTCGCAGGACGGCCTCGTCGCCGTCGAACTCCAGCGCGCCCTCGGCGAGGGTCCCCTCGACGGCCCGCTCGAGCGCGCCGAGCTGGCCGTCGGGTTCCATGAGGGGGACGCTACCCCATCCCTTACGGGTAGATCATCGGCTCTGTGCGCCATATGCGGCGGCCAGGGCGTGGAAGGCCGCTTTGGGACGCCACGTGCCGTCCGGGGCCGTCGCGACCACGCCGTAGGAGGCCATGTCGAGGTCGCGGGCCGGGTCGGCGGGATCGTGCGGGAGGCCCCATCCGGCGAAGGTGAACCAGAACGCGGCGTCGACGCCCTCGGCCGCGAAGACGTCCAGCAGCTCGCGCATGTACCGGACCTGCTCCTGCTCGTCGCGGACGGGGGCGCCGGTGAGCCGGGGCGGCTCGGCGTCCCGGTCGACGATCATCCAGCCGGTGCCGCCCCGGTCGCCGGCGCCCGCGTAGGTGCAGCAGCCGAACTCGGTGACCGCGACGGGCTTGCCGTGCCGGAAGTGGCCGCGCAGCCATTCGCGGTAGTGCGCGGCGTTCTCGGCGGACCGGTAGCCGTCGACGGACACCAGGTCGAACGGCCCCCAGTCCAGCTCCTCCCAGGGACCGGACGCGTAGGTGATCCGGCCGCCGAACCGCTCGCGGGCCGCCGCCACCGTCTCGGCGAAGAACGCGTTGACCCGGCCCGGGACGTCGCCCATCGCGGCGTACACCTCCGGGTCGCCGGACATGACCGCCTGGATCCGGGCGTACACGTCGTCGCCGGGGACGAACCCGCGCGCGAACAGGCTGACCTCGCAGCCCGTCACCAGGACGACCTCCGCGCCGCCGCGCCGGACCGCCTCGGCCCGCCCGGCGCACTCGGCGAACAGCGCGGCCATCTCGTCCGGCGGCAGCTCGCAGGGGAACGGCGCGAACCAGACCTCCAGGCCGGCGGCCGCGGCCTCCTCGGCGGCGGCGCCGAGCCGGTCCGGGTCGCCGCCGCTGATCCGGACGGCGGTGCAGTGCAGGTCGGCGGCGATGGCGCGCATGTCGCGCCGGACGTCGGCCCGGTCGAAGCCGGGGCGGCTGTCCCTCCCGCCGGGGAAGAAGCCGGTGTCGTAGTTGATGCCTCGGGCTCGCATGCCTTCTCTTCTCTCGGAAACTCGTGACTCAGCGGACGCGGGGCCACGACGGGCGTCGGCTCGCGGCGTGCGGTGGACGTCAGGCCGCGGCGGGCACCGGCGCGGGCCGTTCCCGCCCGCTCGCCGCGCGCGTCTCGGCGTCGAGCAGCTCCTTCATCGGCTCGGTCGCGGCGCCGCTCGCGACGGCGCCGAGGCCGATCGCGGCGACGAGCATCACGGGCCCGAGCCAGGCCATCGTCTCGACGGGGAGGGTGTAGGCGCCGATGATCCGCGCGACGCACTCGGCGAGCAGTACGGCGCCCCACACCGCGCTGAACCGGCGCTCCAGCGCCCGGAACCGGCCCCGAGCCGAGCCCAGCCGGTCCCAGGCCGCCTCCCGCGCCGCGTCGCCCCTGGTGAGGAACGGTTTCAGCCCGGCGCTCATCAGCGGCCGCGCCCCGCACGCCGACACCAGGATCGACAGCCCGATCACGCTGCTGATCCCGGAGTCCTTGGCGATCATCAGCCGGGGGTCGCCGCTGACGAGGCCGAGCGCCATGCCCGCGACGTTCACGGCCAGCATCAGCGCGGCGAGCCCGTTGACCGTCCGGTCCCGGAGGGCGCCGGCGGCGGTCCGCACGGCCGGGACCACGCTGCCCAGCGCCAGCGACGTCACCAGGTCCAGGCCGAACGCCTTGTGGGCGAGGTAGTAGACGCCGAGCGGGACGGCCACGTCCACGGCCAGCGGAGCCAGCACCCTCACGGCCTGCCGCCCGCCGGGGGCGGCGGCCTGCTGCCCGGTGGCGGCGGGCGGCTGCTCCGCGTCCGTGCGGTGGAACTTCATCGGGCCCTCCTGCGGTCCTCGCCTGCGGTGGTCCCAGCCTCGCGGGAACCGGGGCGGGCCCGGCAGATCCGTCCGTCCACGCCTGGGCAGGACAAATGTCACCGCCGGCGGCGGACGGAGGGTCAGGAGGGTCAGGCGGACTGGAGGTGCTGCATCAGGAGGCTGTGGCGCTGCCAGCCGTCCTGCGAGCGGCCGTCGCCGAGCGGGAACATCGTCAGCGGCTGGCGCGGCGGCCCGACCTGCTGCCCGGGGATGCCGTTCGGCCCGCCGACGGTGCCCGCCACGGCCAGCGCGACCGGCGCGGGCGCGCCCGTCCAGCGCGGCTCGGTGGTGAGGTCGGCGCGGCCGGGGGTGAGCTGCACGAACAGCGACGCCACGGGCTGGTCGGCGGCGAGCGCCCCGACCAGCGACCCGAGGTGCCGCAGCGGCGGCGGGTCGTCCGGGCCGTAGCCGACGGTGACGGTGCTGACCTCGGCGACGCCGCCGCCCTCGGTCGCGGTGAAGTCGCAGATCGCCTGCGCGGGGCGCGGGCCGTCCCCGCCGACGAGCAGCCGGGAGGTGGACCGGCCGCGGGCGTACTCGGCGAGCCGGTCGGGCCGCCACGGGTGCTCCAGCGGCTCGGCGGGGCCGAGCCCGGCGGGGAGCTTGCCGGTGGTGAGCTGGAGCAGCCGCTCGACCGGGCCGGCGAGGTGCCCGTCGGCGCCGTGCCGGATCCGGTAGACGAGGGTGAGCTGCGAGCCGATCGGGGCGGTGGGGCGGGTGGTGAACCCGGCCGCGTAGTCGCGGGCCTCCGGGACCGGCACGAACATCGCGCCGCCCCACTTCAGCGGGCGGCCGGTGAGGCCCTCGTAGTAGCCGTCGCCGTCGCGGACGACCCACTGCAGCTCGGCGCCGGACGCGGCGCTGCGCAGCGGCAGCGACAGGCGGGACCCGAGCGGCGTGACCAGCTGCAGGACGCGGCCGGTGGCGGCGCATTCGCCGAGGGCCCGGTTCAGCCAGGCGCTCAGCGCGACGACCGGGCGGTCCTGCAGCACGACCATGGCCTGGTCGGTCAGCGCGTCTACGATGCTCATCTTCACCGGAGTCTAGTCACCTCGCCGCCGCGCTCCGGGCGGGTCCGGCCCGCCGCGTCCGGGGGTCCTGCCCACCCATGTTCGGGGGCCGGTTCGTCCGCGACGGGGGGCCGGTTCGTCCGCGACGGGGGTCCGGCCCGCCGCGTTCGGGGGGCCGGGCGGCCCGTCCCGGCCGAGTTTTCCGTGACGGGGGTGACCGCTGTCCAATCTGTGCTGAAATGTTACGGATGCAGCGAGCCGCCTCACCGCCGCCGGTGTACTACAGCGCCCCATCGCCGCCGGAACCGCCGGTGCAGCGCGGGCGCCTTTGGCGCTTGCTCGGCTGGGCGTCGATCGCCATGTCGGTGATCCTCGTCGGCGGCAGCCTCACCGCGTACGGCTTCTGGCGGCGGCTGGACGGCCAGATCCACCGCGAGAACGTCAAGGACAAGCTCGGCGCGAACCGGCCCGCCAAGCTCAACGACTCCATCAACATCCTGCTGATGGGGTCCGACAGCCGGCAGGGCGCCAACGCGCAGTACGGCACCGAGCAGGGCGAGCGGTCCGACACCACGATCCTGCTGCACATCTCGCCCGGCGGCGCCGGCGCGATCGGCATCAGCTTCCCCCGCGACTCGATGGTCCAGATGCCGAGCTGCAAGAAGTCGAACGGCACCACCGTCCCGGCCCAGTTCGGCATGATCAACGCCGCGTTCTCCAACGCCGGCCCCTCCTGCACCTGGCGCACCATCGAGTCGCTCACCAAGATCCACATCGACCACTTCGTCGAGGTGGACTTCGCCGGCTTCAAGCAGGTCGTGGACGCCCTCGGCGGCGTCGAGATCTGCGTCCCGAAGCCGATCGACGACCCGAAGGCCGAGCTGCACCTCAAGGCGGGCAAGCAGGTCGTGCACGGCGCCGAGGCGCTCGGCTACGTGCGCACCCGCTACGTCCTCGGCGACGGCTCCGACCTCGACCGGATCAAGCGGCAGCAGGCGTTCATGGCCTCGGTGGTCAAGAAGGCCACCGACAAGGGGATGCTCACCGACCCCGGCCGCACCTACTCCTTCCTCTCCGCCACCACCAAGTCGATCAAGGCCGACGACGGGCTGACGCTGTCGGTGATGGAGAAGCTGGCGAGCGGCCTGAAGGGGATGAGCGCCGGCAAGGTCCGGTTCGTCACCGTGCCGACGATGGCGTACCCGAAGGACAAGAACCGCGTCCAGTTCAACCAGGCGCTCGCCGAGCCGCTCTTCCAGGCCATCCGCGAGGACAACACCCCGCCCGAGCCCGCCCCGACCCCGGTGCCCGCGCAGCAGAAGGTGCAGCCCGTCCCGCCCGCCCAGGTCAGGATCGGCGTCTTCAACGGGACCGCCGAGCACGGGCTCGCCCAGCGGACCGCCGACCAGCTCTCCGAGCGCGGCTTCAAGGTCGTCAAGGTCGGCACCGTCAAGTCGGCGGCCAAGACCCGGATCCTCTACGGCGCGGGCGCCGAGAGGCAGGCGGCGCGGGCCGCGATCGCGGTCCCCGGCCACCCGCCCGAGGCCTGGGCCAAGGCCAAGCCCGGCTACGTCTACCTGATCATCGGCAAGGACGGCGCGAAGCTGAGCGGCGGCGGCCCGGCGGTGCCGAAGGTCGCCGGCGAGATCCGCGCCGACCGCGACGTATGCGCGCAGGCCTGAACCGGACGCGCCGAACCGGGCCCCGCCGGGCCGTACCGGGCACGTTCCATCGTCAGCAGTTCCACCACACCGGTATCTTGGCGGCGCGCAACCATCAACCGCACCAAAGCGTCACATGAACGACGGCGTTCGCGCCCGCCCTCCGCCCCGGCCCAGCCCCCGACCCAATCCCGACCTGTCCCGACCCCTGTCCCCGCCCGCCCGACCACCCCACGAGGAGCCCCTCCCGAGCCACGCCCCGTCGGCTCGCGCTCCGAACGGCCGTCACGGCCCCACCCGGAAACGGACCGATGCAGCCCGAACCCTTCACCCTTCTGATGACCGTCTACGGCGGTGACCGGGAAGAGTACGTCCGGGACGCCTTCCGCAGCGCCGTCGACGACCAGACGCTCCGCCCCGACCAGGTGGTGCTCGTCCAGGACGGGCCGGTCCCGCCGGAGCTCGCGGTCGTGCTGCAGGAGCTCGTGGCGGCCAGCCCGGTCGAGGTGACGTTCGTGCCGCTGGAGGTCAACCGCGGGCTCGGGCCGGCGCTGGACGCGGGGCTGCAGGCCGCCCGGCACGACATCGTCGCCCGGATGGACGCCGACGACATCGCGATGCCGCACCGCTTCGAGCTGCAGGTCCCGCTGGTGCGGGCGGGCGCCGAGCTGGTCGGCGCCGGGCTGCTGGAGTTCGGCCGGGACACCGCCGACGTCGTCGGCCGCCGCATCCCGCCGAGCGACCCCACCGACATCGTCCGCTACTCGCGGCTGCACGACCCGTTCAACCATCCGACGGTCGTCTACCGGCGCAGCGCCGTCATCGCCGCCGGCGGCTACGGCGACCTGCCGCTGATGGAGGACTACTGGCTGTTCGTCCGGATGATCGCCGCCGGCGCCCGGCTGGTGAACGTCGCCGAACCGCTCGTCTACTACCGCGTCGGCGACGGCGCCTACGAGCGCCGCGGCGGCCGCGAGCTGCTCCGCTCCGAACTGCTGCTGCAGCGCGAGATGCTCCGCGAGGGGTTCATCAGCCGCGCCCAGTACGTCCGCAACGTCATGCTCCGGGGCGGGTACCGGCTGGTGCCGACCGCGATCCGCAAGCCGTTCTACCGGCGCCTCGTCGCGCCCTACGGCGCCCGCCGCAACGCCGCGAAGGCGGCGCGGGCCGCGGAGATCGCCGCGGCGAACGCGGCGGCGCGGCTGCCCACCCTGACCATCCCCGACCCGTCCGCGGCGGTGGCCGGCGGGGCGCCCGACCCGACGATGACGGTCCCCGACCGGCCCGCGTACCGGCCGCGGCACGCCCGGCCCGACGACGACGTCCAGACCGGGTACGACATCTGGCCCGCCTACGGCGCGCAGGACCCGGCGACCGCCGACCCGCGCGAGGGCTGACCGCCCGGCCACCGTCATGGAGCGCGCCAAAGAAGCGGGCCCGGCCGGGGGGGGCCGCCCCCCCCCCCGCCCGCC
>NZ_JBEYYT010000250.1:0-13653 GCF_040645715.1 Spirillospora sp. NPDC046719
GGGCGCGCCCGCCGCGCCCCCCCGGGGGGGCCCCCCCCCGCCGCTCCCCTCACCCGGCCGGTTCGGCGCCGACCTCGGCGGGCGCGTGGGCCCGGACGAACCGTTCGAGGTCGCCGAGCGGGACGCCCATGGGCGGGACGACGATCAGCCGGTCGACGCCCGCCTCCGCGTAGTCCCGGACGGACCCGGCGTCCGGCGGGCGCGGCGGCGACACCGAGATGTGCAGGGGCCTCTCGCGGCCCGCCTCCCGCGCCGCCTCCCGCAACCGCGCGACCGCGTCGGCGGCGGCGCGTCGGCCGAGCATCCAGCCGTACCACCCGTCGGCCTCGCGGGCGGTGCGGCGGAGCGCCGCCGGGCCGTGCCCGCCCATGACCACCGGCACCGGGCGCTGCACGGGGCGCGGGTGCGCGTCCACGCCGGCGAAGTCGGCGTGCCGGCCGTGGAAGGCGGGCGCGTCGTCGTACCAGAGCGACCGCATCGCGGCGAGATGCTCGTCGGTGCGCGCCCCGCGCTCGCCGGGCGGGACGCCCAGCGCCCGCAGTTCGGGCTCCAGGTAGCCGGCCGCCAGGCCGAAGACCAGCCGCCCGCCGCTCAGCACGTCGACGCTCGCCAGCTGCTTGGCCAGGATCAGCGGGTTGCGCTGCGGCAGGACGATGACGCCCGTGCCGAGCGCGATCCGTTCCGTGGCCGCGGCGAGGTGGGTGAGGGAGACGACCGCGTCGAGGAACGGCGCCCGCGGGTCGAGCGGCGACGGGTCGGTGCGCGGGCTCGGCAGGACGACATGGTCCCCGGCCCACAGCGAGTCGTATCCGAGCTCCTCGGCCAGCGCGGCGATCCGCGCGGAGCCGCGCGGGTCGGCGCAGGCGTGCAGGTTGAGCCCGTAGAGCCCGAGAGTCAGTGCCATGGCTCAATAGTTGAACTTTTCGATTATCCAGTCAAGCGATGGTCGATGGGCGTGATCCTCGAACTGCTATAGCCTTGCGGGATGGCGGAGGAGAGGCCCATGCGCGGCGGGCTGCCGGCCGGGCTCGCGTCCGTGACCGGCTTCCAGCTGTCCAAGTGCGGCTGGTGGATGGAGCAGCGGCTGGAGGAGGCCCTCGAACCGCTCGGCCTCCGCGTCCGGCACTTCCTGGTGCTGGCGATGCTGAGCTCGTCCGGCACGCTGTCGCAGCAGGAGATGGCCGGTTACCTGCTGCTCGACCCCACGCTGATGGTCGGGCTGGTGGACGACCTGGAGGAGCGGGGGCTCTGCGAGCGCGCACGCGACCCGAAGGACCGGCGCCGCCACTCCGTCCGCGTCACCGACGAGGGGCGCGAGGTGCACCGGCGCGCGCGTGCGCTGGCCGACGAGGTGGGCGCCGAGGTGTTCGGGCCGCTGTCGCGGGACGAGCTGCGCACCGTCGCCGGCGCGATCGAGCGGGTGATGGAGCCGTTCTGGACCGAGCAGGCCGTCCGGCCGCGCCGCAAGACGGCCCGCTAGGCCCGCTGGGCGCGGTCGGCGCTGGTCCGGTCAGTGCTGGTCCGGTCGGTGCTGGTCCGGTCAGGGGCGGGCGCGGAAGTCGGCGAAGTCGAAGCCGGGGGAGACCACGCAGCTGACCAGCACCTCGTCCGCCCCGGCGGGGCGCGCCGCCTGCCAGACGCCGGGCGGGACGACGGCCTGCGGCACCTCGCCGCCCGCCACGTCGGCGCCCAGCGTGACGGCCTCGGGGTCCGCGGCGGGCTCGTCGCCCGACCCGCCGAGCAGCAGCGTCAGCGGGCCGCCGCGGTGCCACAGCCACATCTCCGCGGAGCGCACCGCGTGCCACATCGACTCCTCGCCCGGCGGCAGCAGGAAGTAGATGCCGGTCGCGGTCGCCCGCTCGCCCGGGTAGCCGCCGGGGGCGAACGACACGTCCGACCGCCATGTCTCCCGGTACCAGCCGCCCTCGGGATGCGGGAGCAGGTCGAGGGCCTCGGCGGTGGCGGGCCGGTCCAGCAGGGCGACGTGCCGCCCGTCCGGCCCGCGCCGGACGTACCGCACCGCCGCCGCGGCCGACTTGTCGATCACCCCGCGCGGCGGCCGCAGCCCCGGCTCCGGATCCAGCGTCACCGCGACGAGCTGGCCGGCGTCGCCGCCGCCGTACACGTCGTCGGCGATCGCGAGCAGGTCGGGCTCGGAGTCGGGCGCCCACACGGCGCCCGCGTCGGACAGGACGAACCGGGGCCCGGGCTGGTCCCGCCAGCCGTCGAGCGTCGTCAGCAGCAGCACCGTCCCAGGCTAGTGCCCGCCGGAAAACCGGTATGGGCGTCGGGGGGCGCGGTGGCACCATGGCGCCCGACATCCATCGAGCGGCGGAGGCGAGATGCGCCAGGTCTTCGGAATCTCACAGCCCATTCCGGACGAGAGCTTTCGAGGACTCCACCGCCCATGCCCACGCTCAACCTCGGCATCCTCGCGCACGTCGACGCGGGAAAGACCAGCCTGACCGAGCGGCTGCTGTTCGACACCGGCGCGATCGCCCGGCTCGGCAGCGTCGACGCCGGCGACACCCAGACCGACCGCGGCGAGCTGGAACGCGGCCGCGGCATCACGATCCGGTCGGCCGTCGCGCCGTTCCGGCTCGGCGCGCTGCGCGTCAACCTGATCGACACCCCCGGGCACGCCGACTTCGCCGCCGAGGTCGAGCGGGCCCTCGGCGTGCTCGACGGCGCCGTCCTGGTGCTGTCGGCCGTCGAAGGCGTGCAGGCGCGGACCCGCGTGCTGCTGCGGGCGCTGCGCGCGCTCGCGCTGCCCACCCTGATCTTCGTGAACAAGATCGACCGCACCGGCGCCGACCCGGACGCGGTGCTCGCCGCGCTCCGCCGCCGGCCGGGCGTCCGGCCCGTCCCGCTGAACCGGGTGCGGGACGGGCGGGCCGTGCCCTGCGCGCCGTCGGCCGAGATCCTCGCGGACGGCGACGACGCCCTGCTCGCCGACTACGTGGACGGCCGCGCCACCCCGCCGGACGCCGTGCGGGCGTCGCTGCGCGCGCAGACCGCCGCCGGGACCGTCCAGCCGCTGTACTTCGGCTCGGCGACGACCGGCGCGGGCGTCGGCGACCTGCTCGGCGGCATCGCGTCCCTGCTGCCTCCCGCCGGGCCCGGCGACGGCGAGACGCGCGGCACCGTGTTCGCCGTGGAGCGCACCGCGTCCGGCGAACGCCTCGCCTACCTGCGGCTGTTCTCCGGCGAACTGCGGCCGCGGCAGACCGTCGCGTTCGAGGGCGGGCGCGGCGGCCGGATCACCGGGCTGGACGTCGCGGGCGCCCCCGGCGAGCCCCTGACCGCCGGGAACATCGCCGCCGTCCGGGGCCTCGCCGCGGCCCGCGTCGGCGACCGGATCGGCCCGCCCGTCCGGGACGTGCCGCCGTTCCCGCCCCCGTCGCTGGAGACGGTCGTCCGCGCCCGCCGCCCCGCCGACGCGGGACGGCTGCGCGCCGCGCTCCTCGACCTCGCCGACGAGGACCCGCTGATCCGCGCGCGGCCTGCACCGTCCGGCGCGACGTCGGTGCTGCTCTACGGGGAGGTGCAGAAGGAGGTCATCGCGGCGCGGCTGCTCGCCGAGGCCGGTGTCGAGGCCGTTTTCGAGGAGAGCCGCACCGTCTACGCGGAGCGGCCGGCCGGCACCGGCGAGGCCGTCGAGGAGATGGACTGGCGGCGCCGCGTGCCCGACTTCTGGGCGAGCGTCGGGCTGCGCGTCGAGCCCGCGCCGCGCGGCTCGGGCAACGCGTTCCGCCGCGAGACCGAGCCGGGCGCGCTGCCGCACGCCTTCGACCGCGCGATCGAGGAGACCGTCCACCGCACCCTGGAGCAGGGCCTTCACGGCTGGCCGGTGACCGACTGCGCCGTGGTGCTGACCCGGTCGGGGTTCGCGGGTCCGGTCAGCACCGCCGCCGACTTCCGCGGCCTGACCCCGCTGATCCTCATGGCGGCGCTCGCGCGCGCGGGCACCCGCGTGTACGAGCCGTGCCACGCGTTCGAGGCGGAGGTGCCCGGCGACGCGCTCAGCCCCGTCCTCGCCGCGCTCGGCACCCTCGGCGCCGCGTCCGTCGAGCCCGCCCCTGGCCCCGGCAGCTGGACGATCAAGGGCGAGATCCCCGCAGGGCGCGCGCGGGAGGCGGAGGCGGCGCTGCCCGCGCTCACCCGCGGCGAGGGCACCTGGTGGTCCGAGCCGTCCGGCGAGCGCCCGGTCACCGGCTCGCCGCCCTCGCGCCCGCGCACCGGCGGCGACCCCCTGGACCGCGCCGCCTACCTCCGCCACCTCGGCCGCTGACCGGCTGGACCACCGGCCCGACCACACCGGCCCGACAACACGGTCCGATCACACCGTGAGGACGATCTTGCCCGACACCCGGCCCGTCTCGCCCCGCTCGTGCGCCTTCGCGGCGTCCTCCAGCGGCAGCACCGTGTCGATCTCGGCGCGCAGCTTCCCGGACGCCGCCAGCTCGGCGATCTCCGTCATGGCGTGGAAGTCCGGCTCGACCAGCAACGTCTCGAAGCGGACGCCGCGCTCGGCGGCCTGCTCCGCCATCGAGGCCGGCTGCGCGCGCCCGGCGATCGCCACCAGCACGCCGCCGGGCCGCAGGGTGCGCAGCGAGCGCGGCGCGTAGTCGCCGCCGATCGTGTCGAGCACCACGTCCACGTCCCGCGCGGCCTCGGCGAAGTCGACGTTCTGGTAGTCGATCGGCTCGTCCAGGCCGAGGTCGCGCAGGAACCCGTGCTTCGGCGCGCTCGCCGTCCCGATGACGTGCGCGCCCCTCGCCTTGGCGATCTGCACCGCGAGATGCCCGACCCCGCCCGCCGCCGCGTGGACGAGGACGCGCTGCCCCTCCTGGAGGCCCGCCGTGTCCACCAGCGCCTGCCACGCCGTCAACGCGGCCAGCGGCAGCGCGCCCGCCTGCACGTGGTCGATCTCCGCGGGCTTGCGCACGAACGTCCGCGACGGCGCCACGACGTACTCGGCGTGCGAGCCGACGCCGCCCGGGTAGCGGAGCATGCCGAACACCTCGTCGCCTGGCTTGTGGATCGTCACCCCGAACCCGACCTTCTCCACCACGCCGGACACGTCCCAGCCCAGCGTGAACGGCGGGTCCGGCAGGAAGATCTTCATCGCCCGGTGCTTCCAGTCGGTCGGGTTCACCCCGGCGGCCCGCACCCGGACCAGCACCTCGGTGGGCCCCGGCTCCGGCCGCTCGACCTCGACCAGCTGCAGCACCTCGGGCCCGCCCAGCACGTCCTGCCTGATCGCCCGCATCCGCTCCGACATGGCGTTACTCCTCTTCTCTGTTGCGACGCACTCACTCTGCCCGGCCGCCACCGCGGCAAAAAGTGGCGAGATCGCCAACAACTGAAAGGATCCGGCCAACGCGCCGGCCGGCGGCGCACGGCCGGGTGCCGGCCTGGCGGCGCCCCGGCCTGGGCCCTGCCCGGGGCGTCAGTCCATCTCGGAGAGGCGGACGGGGTCGAAGCTGATGGGGAACGGCGCGTCCAGCGTCACCGTCTCGCCGGAGCGGGCCTTGCCCGCGACCTCGTAGCGGCCGCCGGCGAGTTCGAGGAGGGTGATCGACGGGCGGGGCTCCAGGTCGATGATCCAGTAGTGCGGGATGCCGGTCGCCGCGTACTCCTCGACCTTGCGGACGCGGTCGATCTGCTCGTTCACCGTGCGGGGCGTCACGACCTCGGCGACCAGCATCAGGTCGGGGCCGTAGTAGGTGCGGGTCTGCCGCTCCAGCGCGGCGCGCGCCACGTCGCGGGCGACGGCGAACACGTCCGGCTTGCGGACGCCGGCCGGGGTCGTGACGTCCTGCGGCGCGCCCGCGACGTGGACGTCCGCGTCGGCCTGCCGCGCCGCGTCCTTCAGGATCGCCTTCAGCGCGTCGGCCGCGTGGTCGTGCCACAGGTCGCCCGGCAGCTCGTTCAGCCAGCCGTCGGCGAGCTCGTAGCGCCGGCCCTCCTCGGGCATCGCGTCCAGGTCGTACAGCGTGTACGGGCCGTGCGCACGCCCCGCCGTCCCGCCCATGACCGTCCCCCCTCAATCAACGGGCTGATCCGAATCTACCGGCCGGACGCCCGCGAGTCCGGCACCCCATGATCGCGAGGCGATCCCGGCGAATCTCTCGCAAACCGAGCGAGATCGGGTTAAGATACATCGCGACTCCGCTTGACCCTCCACCCGCCGGAAGGTCCAGGCTGCGGGGAGAGACCGCCGCGAAGGAGATGTGAGATGACCGTCGAGCAGCGAAAGGGCCTGCGCGCCTCGGACGGCGACCGCGACCGGGTCCTCGTCCGGCTGCACACCGCCTACGCCGAAGGCCGGCTCACCGAGACCGAGCTGGACGAGCGCATCGACCACGCCCTCGCCGCCCGCACCCACGCCGACCTGGCCGAGGTCTCCTCCGACCTGCCGGACGCCCCGGTCGCCGCCGGCCCCGCCCCCGCCGAGCGCGGCCCCGCCGGGCGCTTCCAGATGGCCTACAAGAGCACCGTCCGCCGCACCGGCCGCTGGCGCCTCCCCGAGAAGTACACCACCGTCGTCTACAAGGGTCACTCCCTCCTCGACCTGCGCGCCGCCGAGCTCGACGGGCCCGTCACCACGATCCGCGTCCTCGCCTACAAGTCGACGGTCGAGGTGATCGTCCCGCCGGGCGTCCGGGTGGAGAGCGGCGGCATGGGGGTCTCCGCCGACCTGTCCGGTGCCCCGGGGCCCGACGCGCCGGTCGTCCACATCCAGGGATTCGCCTATAAGGGGGAGATCGTGGCGAAAGATCGGATCCGTCCGGCCTGAGGTGATAGAACGCTCCAGCGGCCCGATCGGCCGCCGTTCGCGCCGTTGTCCCGACATGCACCGGCGCGGCGCGGTTTCATAGTGGTCCCCAGGACCGTGTGAAGGAGCATGTGTGACGGCGAGGACCCCGGAGCGGAACGGCACCCCGTCCCCGGCCGGTGCGGAGCCCCCTGCCGATGATCGGCCCGCCGGATCGCGCGCGGTCCGGCGGCGGCTGACGTTCGGTGTCTCCGCCGACCTCGCCGACCTCCCGGCGGCCCTGTCGCCCTGGCAGCGCGCCTACGAGGCGTGGCGCGCCGCCGGCATCCGCTGGGGGCACGGGGCGCCGCCCCGGGAACGCGCCGCCGCCCCGGAGCGCGCCGCGCCCGCGAGCCGCAACGCCATCCGCGCGGACGCCCCGCCCGCCGCCCGCCCCGCCGAGAAGCCGGAGCCCGAGCCCGCGAAGCCCGAGCCCGCGAAGGCCAAGCCTGCGAAGGTCAAGGACGCGAAGGCCCCGGCCGCGAAGGCCGGAGACCCGAAGGCGAAGGGCACGAAGACAAAGAGCGCGAAGGTGAAGGGCGCGAGGGCCGCGTCCGCCGGTGCAGCGGCGAAGGGCGGTGACGCCGGGTCCGTCGTCGCGGCGGCCACGGCCCCGGCCGCGGCGCCGGTGAAGACGGGCACCGCTGAGGCATCCGACCCCAAGGACAAGCCCCCGGCGCGCACCGCCGAGCCGCAGCCGACGGCCGAGGAGTCCGCGCCGAACCGCGGGACGCGGCGGCTGCGCGTCGCCATCGCGGGTGCCGCCGGCCTGGTGGTCGTCGCGGGCGGCGCGATGTTCGCGCTCGACCAGGGCGGCGGCGGTGCGAAGAAGCCGCGGCCGCCCGCCGCCGTCCCGGCGGCCGCGCTGTTCGGGACCGACCCGGCGGCCACGACGGACGGCCTCGTCCAGGACCTCGCCGTGGTCACCGCGTCCGGGCGGAAGGTCGTCGCCGCCGGGACGGAGGGCGACGGCACGCCGGGGCGGGAGCGCGCGCGGTTCCTGGTGTCCGCGGAGGGCGGGCACGCGTGGAAGGCGGCGAAGGTGCGCGGCGCGGACGGCTCGGAGCCGCCCGCCGGGGAGCGCCCGCGGCTGGTCGCGGCCGGGGCCGGGAAGTGGGCGGCGCTCGGGCAGTCGCCCGCGGGCACGGTCGTCTGGCTGAGCAGTGGCGGCATGACCTGGACGCGGCACCTCGACACGTCCGCGTTCAAGCCGGGCGACCAGGTGAACGCGCTGGTCGCGACCGCGCACGGGTTCGTCGCTGTGGGCTCGGCGGGCGGCCGGGCGGTCGTGTGGAGCACCGCCGACGGCCGGGCGTGGCAGCGCGTCGACGGGCTGCAGGCCGGGATCACCGGGCTGGACCGGGTCGCCGCGTCGGGCGGCGTGCTGGTGACGCACGGGACGTTCAGCCGGAAGGTGACGCGCAAGAAGGGCAGGAAGACCGTCACGCGGACGGTGCGGGGCGACGGCCTGTGGCGGTCCGCGGACGGCGGCCGCACCTGGACGGCGGTGGCCGTCCCGCAGGCCCAGGGGTCGCAGGGCGCGACGATCGGCCTGGTCGCGGGGCCGGGCGGGTTCGCGACCGTGCGCGAGGGGCGGCAAACGACCGGCCGTAAGAAGCACCGGCGGACGACGCGGTTCGGGGTGCTGTTCACCTCGCCGGACGGGCAGAGGTGGCAGGCCGCGGGCCGGATCTCCGCGCCGGGGTACGGCGGCGTCGAGCGGTTCGGCGGGTCCCCGGCGGGCTTCGGCGTCCTGGTGAAGGGCGCCAAGGGGCGGCGCACCGTGCTGCGCAGCGCCGACGGGCGCACCTGGCAGCCGTCCGGGACGGTCGCGGAGCCGGTGCGGAGCAGCGGCCTGGCGGTCGCCGACGGCGGCGCGGTCACGGTCGCGGGACGGCAGGGCGACGACGCGTACCTGTCCGGCGCGAACCTGGCGGCGGTGCCCGGCGCGGTGCACACCGAGCTGGCGATCCGGTCCCTCGCCGCCGGGCCGGGCCGGGCGGTCGCGGTGGGCAGCACGAACGGCGGCGCGGCGGTCTGGAGTTCGCCGGACGGCCGGGGCTGGACGCGCGGCCGCGTGCCGGCGGCCGCCGGGCGGCTGTCGGACGTGGCGTTCGGCGGGCAGGGCTGGCTCGCGGTCGGCCGCGCGGACGGCGCGCGTCCGGGGGCGCTGGCGATGACGTCGCGGGACGGGACGGTCTGGGCGCGCGCGACGGTGCCCGCGGGCCCGCTCGCCGCCGTCGCGTCAGGCTCCGCCGGGTACGTGGCGGTCGGCGGCGGTGCCGTGTGGCGGTCGCCGGACCTCAGGACGTGGAGGCGCGCGGCGGTGGCCGGCGGCAACCTCGTGGACGTCGCGTCGACCGGTTCCGGTTACGTGGCGGTCGGCGGGCGCGGCGGGAAGCCGGCCGTCTGGACGTCGCCGGACGGCGCGAAGTGGACGCCGACGGCCGCGGTGCCGCCGGGCGGCGGGCCGCTCACGCAGGTCGCGGCGCGCGGGAACGCGCTGGTCGCGGCCGGTGCGGGCGCGAGCCTGATGGTGTCGCCCGATGCGGGCAGGACGTGGGCGCGGCGCACGCCGCCGGGCGCGCGGCAGGCGACCGCGGTGACCGCGACTCCGAAGGGTTTCGTGGCGGCGGTCACGACCGCGCCGGGCGGCGCGGCCGTGTTCGGTTCACCGGACGGGAGCGCGTGGGCGCGGGTGCCCGCGCGAGGGCTCGGCGGACGCGCCGAGCGGCGCCTCACCGCGATGACGCCGGCGGGCGCCGCGGTCCTGGCCACCGGGACCGGCGTCCGCGACGGCGCCGAGACGCCGCTGCTGTGGCGGGCGCCCGTGCCGGCGGCCGGTGCCGTGCGGGGAGCGAAGTCCTAGCCGTTGCAGCCGCAGGAGCAGCCCTTCGGGCACGAGCATCCGCCGCCATGTCCGCAACTGCAGTCCTTTTTCGTCATGGGTGGAACGTAGCCCTTTGGGTGATTTGAGGTCTATGACCCCGGCGGCACGGAGACCTGTCGCCGGAGTGGGGCACGGGCCGCCCGACGGCGGGGGGGACGCGCGGGCGGTCCGTGCCGGTCCCGGGTCAGGCGTGGATGTGCAGGTCCACGCCCAGCAGGATGAGGAACCACAGGAACACGGCCAGCAGCGCGCTGCCGACCTGGCGCAGCAGCGGGACGTCGATGTAGCCGCGGTCCCAGGCGATGAACACGCCGATGATGAGATAGATCAGGCCGACCAGGCTGATGTGGTGCGACCGATATCGGAACGCCATGGGGACGTCTCCTCCCGGAGGGGGTGTGACGATCGATCGCTGCCCCGCCCCCCGAGAGAAAAACACCGGCGGGTTTCCGGATCGCACACTGACGATCTTTTCGGTACCGCCGGAAATGGGTGACCGCGGTCACCCACCGGCAGGGTCACTTCTCGGGCCGGGGTCACTTCTCGGGCCGGGGTCACTTCTCGGGCCGGGGTCACTTCTCGGGCCGGGGTCACTTCCTGGGCGCGGTCACTTCCTGGGCGCGGTCACTTCCCGGGCAGGGTGATGCGCACCACGGTCGGGTCGTGGTCCCCGGCGCGCGCCGCGAACTCCGACGCGCGGTGCACCACGTCGAACCGGTGCCTGCTCTTGGCCAGCGACGGGCTGAGCAGGATGTGGTCGAGGTCCTCGGAGTTCCCGCCGGTCACCGCGGTGTACCGGTCGCCGGCCGGCAGCGCGGCGGGCAGGTCGGCGAGCCCCGCGCCCTTGGTCAGCGCCTGGACGGGCAGCGACGTCCCGCGGTCGTTCAGCCCGCCCGTCACGATCACGTCGGCCTTCCGGCCCGCCGCCCGCACGGACTTCACGAACCCGGCGACCACCCGGGCCTGCGCGTCGCGGCGCCACTCGGTGGGGCTGGACGGCGGCTGGTACCGGCCGAAGAGGGGCTGGTCGTCGCCGGTGCGCGGGTACCAGTCGTCGGCGATGACGATGATGCGCCGCCCCCGCCAGGTGACCTCCCCGGCCAGCGGCTTGCGCGCGCCGCTCCAGGCGGTGTCCCGGGGCGCGATCCGGCCGGGGGACAGCGACAGGGCCGCCGTGCCGTCCGCGCGCCGCACCGCCCTCGCCGAGGTGACGGACGGGTCGGGCCGCGCGGCGGGCGGCGTGTCGCCCAGCGGGTCGGCGGCGGCGGGCCGGTCGACGAACGCCAGCCCGCGGTCGGTGCGGAACAGGAACCCGATCCGGCTGTTGCCGCCCTTCTCGCCGCCGTCGGCGCGGTCGCGCGGGTTCACCGAGCGCCAGTCGTAGGCGGGGCCGCCCGCCTCGCTGATCGCGGTGATCAGCTGCGCGACGGTCTGGTCGGCGGCGACGGTGCCGTCGTCGTGCGGGCCGCTGTTGTCCTGCAGCCCGCTGACCGCGACGAGGTCGGGGGAGTCCAGCCCGCGGACGATGTCGCCGGCGAGGTCGCGGAAGCGCTGCGGGGGGCTGTCGGGCCCGAGGTCGGCCAGCCCGGCGGTGCCGACGGCGAGCTCGCCGGACCGCTGCGGGGACGCGGCCTCCTGCGGCAGGCCGCCGTCGGCGCGCCGCGGGGCGGCGGTGAGCAGCAGCGTGAAGTCGCCGTAGGAGTAGTCGAGCACGCCGTCGTGGGCGCCGGGCAGCCGGTCGCCGACGTTCATCGCGGGCAGCGGGGCGAGCGCGTCGTCCAGGAGGATCCGCTCGGGGTTGGCGTCGCCGTCGCGCAGCAGGATGCCGCCGCGCTTGGTGCGGGTCCCGGCGCCGGCGCCGTTGGCGGGCAGCACGGGGACCTGGCCGTCGCTGGACGGCCCGACCGCGACGGCGTCGCTGATCCGGACGCGCATCCCCTCCAGCGACTCGTAGAAGTCGAGCCCGCCGCGCTTCGGGTCGAGCGCGCCGCCCTTCTGGACGTCCCCGCGCCGGGCCGAGATGACGGCGGCCGGGGGGCGGCGCCCGCCCGGCCCGATGACGACGGGCGCGGGCAGCGCGACGCCGTGCGCGGCCACGCTGGTCGCGGTCGCGTCGATCTCGGTGCGGGTCAGCCCGGCGGACCCGCCGCCCGGCCGGTACTCGCGGACCCTGCCGTTCACCCGGACCGCGTCGCCGGGGACGGCGGACGGCCGGGTGCGGGTGAAGACGAAGACGCCCTCGGACGTCGCGGGGTTCCGGTCGGGGCGCGGGTCCTGCATCCAGAAGCCGTTGCCGGTCACGGCGGTGACGACGCCGGGGACGCCCGCGACGGCGGCGCCGTTCAGCGGCGAGACGTGCGCGGCGCCCTGAACGTCGTGGATGCGGCGGCCGGTGAGCGGCGCGGCGGCGTGCGCGGCCGGCGGCAGCACGAGGGGGACGGCCAGCGCCGCCGCCAGCACGGACGCGAGCGTCCGGGCCGTCCGGAGAGGGCCCGCTGCAGCTGCGTACGCCACCCGTACTCCACGATCGTCTAGTCGTCCGAAGGGCACGAAGCAGGATGGCACGGGAACGGGACCGCTGACGAACCGCCGGTGCGGTCCCGCCCCTGCCGCCGCGGGCGCGGCGGCGGGCGCGGCCGGGCCGCCGGTGCGGCTACTCCTCGAGCGTCAGCGCGGCCTTCGGGCAGGAGCGCACCGCGTGCCGGACGCGGTCGGCCTCCTCGGCCGGGACGTCCGGCTTGAGGATCTCCAGCTCGTCGTCGTCGTTGAGGTCGAAGACCTCGGGGGCGAGCCCGACGCAGACGCCGTTGGCCTCGCACACCAGCGGGTCGACTCGTACTCTCATCGGCTTCTCCGTTCGCGTTCCCGGATGGGCGGGTGCGGTCCCGGGGAGGTCCGCGCGGCGGCGCGGCCCCGCCGGCCCGGTGCTCGGCGCCCAACCTACCGAACCGGGTTCTGGCACCGGCCGCCCGCCCGGAAAAGTAGAACACGTTCCAGTATGGTGCGGCAACACCGGGGCGAGACCCGAGTCTCATTCGGTGTCGGATAAGGTGCGCGGATGACCGAAACCCCGTCTGATTTGCGCGAGGCGTCCACCGTCCCGGGGACGACCTCGGCCGCGGACCGCCCGGACGGCCCTCCCGCGATGCCGGCGCACCTGCTGCGCGCCGCCCGCTGCGCCAAGGGCTTCATGCCGGACGACGAGGGCCGCGTCCTCTATGAGACGGCCCTGGAGTACGGGGCCCGGCTCGCCGACGCGGGGCCGCTGCTGGAGGTCGGCAGCTACTGCGGCAAGTCGGCGATCTACCTCGGCGCCGCCGCCCGGCACGCCGGCACGGTCGTGGTCACCGTCGACCACCACCACGGCTCCGAGGAGAACCAGGCGGGCTGGGAGCACCACGACCCGTCCCTGGTCGACCCCAGCACCGGCCGGATGGACACGCTGCCCACGTTCCGCAGGACGGTCGGCGCGGCGGGCCTGGAGGACCAGGTCGTCGCCGTCGTCGGGCAGTCCCGGACGGTCTCGGCGTTCTGGCGCACCCCGCTCGCGCTGCTGTTCATCGACGGGGGCCACGCCGAGGAGCACGCGCAGGGCGACTACGAGGGCTGGGCGCCGCACGTCGCGGTCGGCGGCGCGCTGGTGATCCACGACGTCTTCCCCGACCCGAAGGACGGCGGGCAGGCCCCCTACCACGTCTACCTGCGGGCCCTGGCGAGCGGCGCGTTCGAGGAGCGCCGCGTGCAGGGCTCCCTCCGCGTCCTGGAGCGCGTCTCCGGCGCGGACCCGGCCGCCGCGCCCCGGCCCGGCGCCGCCACCGGGGCCGCGGACGCCCCCGAGGCCGCAGATACCGCCGGGGCCACAGACGCCTCATAAGCCGCGTAACGGACGTGGGGGGGGGGGGGGCGCGCCCGGGGGGGGGGGCTGGCGGAGCCTGCCCCCAAC
>NZ_JBEYYT010000251.1:0-13629 GCF_040645715.1 Spirillospora sp. NPDC046719
GCGCGCGCCGCGCGGGGGGCCGCGCCCGCCCGGGGGGGGGGCGCCGTCGTTGCGGCCGCCCGGCCCCCCCCCCCCAAACCCCCCCCCCCACCGCAGCGGGGGTTCCAGGGGGTCGCCCCCTGGGTCAATACTGCTTGCGGGCGCGCTCTATGAGGTCGCCTAGGTGGTCGGAGACGATGCTGGGGCGTTCCAGCATGGCCATGTGGCCGGCGGTGGGGACGACCTCCAGGCGGGCGGACGGCACGCAGCCGGCGATCTCGAGGCTGTGCTCGACCGGGGTGAGCATGTCGTTCTCCGCGCCGATGACCAGGGTGTCGGCGGCGCCGAGGGCGGCGCAGTCGCTGATGACCTCGGTGGTGACCATCGAGTGGAGGAAGTCGATGAAGGCGTCCATCCGGGTCTCGGTCATCATCTGCTCGGCGAACGCGACGGCGGCGGGGCTGGCGTCGGGGCCGAAGGCGATGAGGTCCTCGATCAGCATGGAGCCGTCGCGGCCGAGGTGCCGGACCTTCTCGATGGCGGCGGAGCCGGCGCCGAGGGCGCGCAGGGCGCGCGGCAGGACGCGCTGGGTGGAGCGCGCGACGAGGGCCGGCAGGCCGAGGGTGACCTCGCCGAGGCCGCCGGACGAGGTGCACAGCAGCCCGGTGGCGGCGATCTTGCCGCCGACGAGCCCGGCGTTGGCGTCGGCGTACCGCATGGTGGTCATGCCGCCCATGGAGTGGCCGACGAGGACGACGGGCGTGTCCGCGGGGACGGTGGCGTCGATGACGGCGGCGAGGTCGCCCGCGAGCCGGTCGAGGGTGTAGCCGTCGCGGGCGCCGCCGTCGGAGCGGCCGTGGCCGCGCTGGTCCCAGAAGACGAGCCGGCCGAGGCCGCGCAGCGCCTTGCGCTGGAAGTGCCAGGAGTCCTGGGTGAGGGTCCAGCCGTGCGAGAACACGACGGCGAGGTCGGTGCGGTCCTCGCCGTCGATCTCGGCGTAGAGCCGGGTGCCGTCGTCGGCGCGGACCGGGACGGGGCGGCCGCGCAGGGAGCCGAACGGCTCCCCGGCGTAGGGGTCGGGCCGCAGCTGGAGGCGGCGGACGGCGCGGCGCTGCAGGGCCAGTCCCGCCCCGGCGCCGGCTCCGGCGAGCGCGGCGGCGGCGATCACATTGCGGCTCGTCCTGGCGGCACGGCCCATGGCCGGTTCCTCCGTTCCTTCGGGCGGACGCCGGCCGGGGGGCGGCGTCGCGGCGCCGGCGGCGCCGGTGGGGTACGGCGCCAATTGTTGTACGCGGGGTCCAAGAGTGGCCACATCGGGACGCCGACTGTGACGGACTCGTCAGTAACCTCAGGCGCAACGCCACCATAGATTGACGGCGTAGTCCACTTCGAGACCGGCATGCTCGCGCAGGAACTCGTCCGCGAGGTCGGCGGGGAACTCGATCCGCAGCACCGCCGCGAGGTCCTCCCGGTTCCCGAACGACCACCTGATCATCAGCGGCTCGCGGGTGAAGCCGCGCCGCGTCCAGAACCGCTCGACGGCCTCCGGGTCGTACTTCGGCAGACCGCGCCGGAACCAGCGGCCGAACGTGGACCGGGTCGCGTCGTTGTCGATGACGAAGACCGCCCCGCCGCGCCGGACGACCCGGTCCAGCTCGGCGAGGCCCGGCTCGCAGCCCGGCCCGAAGAAGTACGCCCACCGGACGTGCACGACGTCGACCGACGCGTCCGGCAGCGGCAGCGCCTGCGCCGCGCCGACACGCACGGTGACGTTCGGAAGATCGCGGACGCGGCGCGCGGCGGCCCCCGCGAGGCCCGCGTGCGGCTCGATCCCGATCACCCGGTCCGCCTCCGCGGCGAAATGGGGCAGGTGGAAGCCGGTGCCGCAGCCGAGGTCCAGCACGGTCGCGCCCGTCCACGGCCGGATCGCGCGCATCGCGGCGTCCAGCACGCCGTCGGGGTCCACCGCGCGGTTCTCCAGCTCGTAGACCTGCGGGGAGTTCCAGATGTTCGGGCTCGGCACGGCGCCCGGCGCGATCTCGGCCACGGGAACAGAGCGTAGCCGCGCCCGGAGCGGCCCCACGCGGAAGCAGCGCGGGTACTCCGCGAAGCAGCGCGGATCACTCGGGGCGAGGGTTTCATCACCGGCGCGGGCGCATAGGCTTTCCTTTACGAACACCGCCTCTCACGGACCCAGCCGAGCGATCATTCCTGGCGAGGAAGCCTTGACCCCGCAGCACAACGGCGCCCGTTCACCGGCCCTGCGCGTGCCGGACGCACCGATCACGCTGTCCACGGCGTCGGTCTATCCCGAGAAGGTGCCGAGCGCCTTCGAGATCGCCGCGCTGCTCGGCTACGACGGCATCGAGGTCATGGTGTCCACGGACGCGTCCTCGCAGGACCTCAACGTCCTGCGCCGCCTGTCCGACTACCACCAGATCCCGATCAAGTCGATCCACGCGCCCTGCCTGCTGCTCACCCAGCGGGTCTGGGGCCGCGAGCCGTGGGGCAAGCTGGTCCGCTCCAAGGAGGTCGCCGAGGAGCTCGGCGCCGACGTCGTGGTCGTCCACCCGCCGTTCCGCTGGCAGCGCGACTACGCCAAGGAGTTCGTCGAGGGCCTGGCCCGCATGCAGGACGAGACGGACGTGCTGTTCGCGGTCGAGAACATGTTCCCGCTCAAGGCGCGCGGCGCCGAGGCCGGCATGTACCTGCCCGACTGGAACCCCGTCGACCAGGACTACCCCCACGTCACGCTGGACCTGTCGCACACCGCCGTGTCCGGTTCCGACGCCCTCGGCATGGCCGCGGGCCTCGGCGACCGGCTCCGCCACATCCACCTCGCCGACGGCGTCGGGATCACCAACAAGGACGAGCACCTCGTCCCGGGCCGCGGCAACCAGCCGTGCGGGCCGATGCTGGAGACGCTCGCCGAGTCCGGGTTCCGCGGGCACGTCGTCCTGGAGGTCAACACGCGCCGCGCGTCCAGCCGCGCCGAGCGCATGGAGGACCTGGCCGAGGCGCTCGCGTTCGCCCGGCTGCACCTGGCCGCCGCCGACCACACCTGGCAGGTCACCTCGGGCGGGGAGGTCACCCGCCGGGGCGCCCGGTGACCGACGGGACGCGCTCCGGGCGGACCGCGTCCGCGCGGGGCCGCCGGCCCGGCCCGACCGAGACGCGCGAGGCGATCCTCGCCGAGGCGCGCGAGATGTTCGCCGACAAGGGCTACGACGGGACGTCGCTGCGCGCGATCGCCCGCGCCGCCGGCGTCGACCCGGCGCTCGTGCACCACTTCTTCGGGACGAAGGAGGGCGTGTTCGTCGAGGCCATGCGGTTCCCGGTGGACCCGTCGGTGCTGCTGCCGCACCTGCTGTCGCAGCCGCGCGAGCGGCTCGGCGAGACGATCGTCCGGACGTTCCTGCAGGTCTGGGCCGACGCGGACCGGCGCGCGCCCATCCTGGCGATGCTGCGTTCGGCGATGACCAACGAGCGGGCGGCGGTGATGATGCGCGAGTTCGTGACGTCGGCGCTGCTCGGCCGCGCCGAGGCCGCCGGGTCCCTGCCGCGGCTGAACGTCCAGGCGGCGGTCGGGCAGATGATCGGCGTGATGATCCTGCGGTACGTGCTGCGGGTCGAGCCGATGGCGTCCGCGAGCGAGGACGAGCTGGTCGAGCTGGTCGCGCCGACCCTCCAGCGCTACCTGGACTGACGTCCCTCCCCGCACGGAACCGGCACGGAACCCCGCACGGACCCGTACGGAACCCGGTGCGGAAACCGGACCTTCCCGGCCTCTTGACCGGGCCTCCGCGCGGACTTAAATTCATCACATGATGAGTTCCAGTCCCGCCGTGGAAGTGCGGGACCTGCGGGTGGTGCGCGGCGGGCGCGAGGTCCTGCACGGACTGAGCTTCGACGTCCCGCGCGGCCGCGTCGTCGGGCTGCTCGGCCCGAGCGGCTGCGGCAAGACCACCGTGATGCGGGCGCTCGTCGGCGTCCAGGTCGTCGCGAGCGGCCGCGTCACCGTCCTCGGGGAGGACGCCGGGTCGCGCGGACTGCGGAACCGCGTCGGCTACGCGACCCAGACCCCGGCCGTCTACGGGGACCTGACCGTCGCCGAGAACCTCCGCTACTTCGCCTCCGTGCTCGGCGCGCCGCGCGGCGACGCCGACCGCGTCATCGAGGAGGTCGGCCTCGCCGGCAACCGCGACCAGCCGGTCGCGACGCTGTCCGGCGGGCAGCACAACCGCGCGAACCTCGCCGTCGCCCTCCTCGGCTCGCCCGAACTGCTCGTCCTCGACGAGCCCACCGTCGGCCTCGACCCCGTCCTGCGGCAGGAGCTGTGGGCGCTGTTCCGGACGCTCGCCGGACGCGGCGTCACGCTCGTCGTGTCCAGCCACGTCATGGACGAGGCGGGCCGCACCGACCGGCTGCTGCTGATGCGCGAGGGGCGCATCCTCGCCGACGGCGCCCCCGGCGAGCTGCGCGAGCGGACCGGCGCCCCCGACCTGGAGGAGGCGTTCCTCCGCCTGATCGCCGAGACCGCCGGGAGCCCCGCGTGAACCCCGCGATCACCCTCGCCACCGCCCGCCGCATCCTCGCCCAGCTGAGGCACGACCACCGGACCGTCGCGCTGCTGGTCGTCGTGCCGAGCCTGCTGATGATCCTGCTGCGGTACGTGTTCCAGGCGCCGGCGATGTTCGACCGGCTCGGCCCGATGCTGCTCGGGCTCTTCCCGTTCGTCGTCATGTTCGTCGTGACCAGCGTCGCCACGCTCCGCGAGCGCACCGGCGGCACCCTCGAACGCCTCATGAGCATGCCGCTCGGCAAGCTCGACCTGCTGCTCGGCTACGCGCTCGCGTTCGGGCTCGCCGCGCTGGTGCAGGTCGGCACCGTCCTGGTGATCTCGCTGACCTGGCTCGGGCTGGACCTGACCGGCTCGCTCGGCTCCCTGGTCCTCGTCGCGGTGCTCGACGCGCTGCTCGGCATGGCCCTCGGCCTGTTCGCCAGCGCGTTCGCCCGCACCGAGTTCCAGGCCGTCCAGTTCATGCCGGCGTTCGTGCTGCCGCAGACGCTGCTGTGCGGGCTGATCATCCCGCGCGACCAGATGGCGGGCTGGCTGGAGGCGGTCTCCCGGGTGCTGCCGCTGACCTACGCGGTGCAGGGCATGCAGGAGATCAGCGCGAAGCCCGGTTTCACCGGCACCCTCACGACGGACGTCGCCGTGATCGCCGCCTTCACCGTCGTCGCGCTCCTCCTCGGCGCCGCCACCCTGCCGAGAAGGACGCCGTAGCCCGGAGGTTTACCCGGGGGCCGGGACCGGTCTCGATCAGGACGGACGGGTGAAACGCGCCTTAACCGCACTGATCGGGCTGGTAGCTTCTGCGCCATGACCCCCCGAGACCTCCCCGGCCCGCCGCTGCCGCAGCGGCCCGATGGGGCCCTGCCGCCGCACGCGGGACGCCACGCGTCCGGAGCCCCCGACGCCCCGGCGGGTCCGGGCGTCCCGGCAGGTCCGGGCGCTCCGTCCGGCCCCGGCGCGACCGGGGCCCACGCCGCGCCGGGCCTTCCCGGCCCCGGCGGTCCCGGCCTCGGCGGGCACGAGGGGCACGGTGCGCCCGGAGGGCCAGGCGGCCCGTCCGGACCCGGAGACGGCGGCCCTGGCGGTCCCGGCGGTCCCGGCGGCGAGGATCCCGACAGCGCGGCGTTCTGGGGCGGCGGGCCCGGCGGCGACGACGGCGACGGCGTGCGCCGGCGCAAGAAGCGCTGGCCGCGCGTCCTGCTCGCGATCGGCGTGTTCCTCGTGCTGCTCGTGGCGGGGATCGGCGGGCTGATCTGGCAGCGCCAGTCGTCGTACAACGGCAACATCCACCGGATCCAGGGCGTCATGCCGGGCGGCAAGCGGCCCGGCCCGAACAGCGCGGGCACCGAGAACTGGCTGCTGGTCGGCTCCGACACCCGCGCCGACGTCGGCACGACCGGGGACGGCGGCGGCGACCTCTGGAAGCCGGGCCAGCAGCGCACCGACACGATCATGCTGCTGCACCTGCCGGCGGACCGGAAGAAGGCGTACATCATCTCCTTCCCCCGGGACTCCTACGTGCAGATCCCCGGGTACGGCAAGCAGAAGATCAACGCCGCGTTCTCGTTCGGCGGCCCGAAGCTGCTGATCGAGACGATGGAGAACCTCACCGGCGTCCGGATCGACCACTACGGCGCGATCGACTTCGAGGGCTTCAAGTCGATGACGGACGCGCTGGGCGGCGTCACCGTCGACATCAAGCAGAGCGTGTACGACCCGGCCCGCAAGAAGCAGTGGAGCGCCGGCCGGCAGAAGCTGAACGGCGAGGAGGCGCTGCTGTTCGTCCGGCAGCGCTACAACCTGCCGAACGGCGACTTCGACCGGATCAAGCGGCAGCAGGCGTTCCTCGGCGCGCTCGCCAAGCAGGCCGCGGACGGCGGCACGATCACCAACCCGCTCAAGCTCGACCGGTTCCTGTCGGCGTTCACCAAGTCGATCAGCGTCGACTCGAGCGAGTCGGCGGGGGACCTGCGCTCGCTGGCGCTGAGCCTGCGGCACCTGCGCGTCGGCGACGTGACGTTCCTTACGACGCCCTACAAGGGCACCGGGATGCGCAACAAGCAGAGCGTGGTCTTCCTGGACCCGCCCAAGGCGAAGACGCTGTTCGAAGCGGTGAAGACGGCCGGCATGCAGCAGTACGTCCAGAAGTACGGCGGCGGCCACGGCGTCGGCACGGTGTCCTGAGCGGGGTCCCGGGACGGGGCGTCGTGATCGGGGCGCCGGTCCGGGCATAACCTGGGCGGTAGGGGACGGCGGCTGTGAAGGAGCGGGCCGTCCCGCCGGACAAGGGGTTGTGCACCAGTGCTTCGTCAGGCGTTGCTGTTCGCGTCGCGCAGTGGCGGCGCACGCCGGATCATGGAGACCGCGCCGTTCACCGGCGACGTCGTCCGGCGGTTCGTCGCCGGGGAGACCATGGACGACGCGGCGCGCGTCATCGATGACCTCACCGCGGAGGGTCTGCTCGTCACGCTGGACGTCCTCGGCGAGGACACCGAGGACGGCGGGCGCGTCGAGGCCAACGCCGACCACTACGTCGCCCTGCTCGAACGGCTCGGGGAGTCCGGGCTGGGGGCGCGCGCCGAGGTGTCGGTGAAGCTGTCGGCGATCGGGCTGACCCTGGGCGAGGAAATCGCGCTGGAGAACGCGCGCCGCATCTGCGGCGCGGCACGCTCCGCCAGCACGACCGTCACGCTCGACATGGAAGAGCACACCACGGTCGATGCGACGCTGCGGATCGTCCACGAGCTGCGCCGGGACTTCCCGGACGTGGGCGCGGTCATCCAGGCGTACCTGCGGCGCGCGGAGGAGCACTGCGCGGAGCTGGCGTACGAGGGGTCCCGCGTGAGGCTGTGCAAGGGCGCCTACGCCGCGCCCGATGTGGTGGCCTTCACCGACAAGGACGAGATCGACAAGTCGTACGTCCGCTGTATGAAGGTCCTGATGGCGGGCAAGGGCTACCCCATGCTCGCCACCCACGACCCGCGCCTCATCGACATCGGCGGCGCGCTGGCGGTGCTGAACGAGCGCGACGCCGACACGTTCGAGTACCAGATGCTCTACGGCATCCGCTCCGCGGAGCAGCGCCGTCTCGCGGCGAAGGGCGCGCAGGTCCGCGTGTACGTCGCCTACGGGCGCGAGTGGTACGAGTACTTCATGCGGCGCCTCGCGGAGAGGCCGTCCAACCTCAAGCTGTTCGCGCGCTCCCTCGTCCACCGCGCCTGACCGCCCGCGCCTGGCGCTCCCCGCCTGACCGTCGGCGCCTGGCCGTCCGGTGGCCGGGCAGCCCCCGATAGGCTGGTGCGGTCACTGGATCCCCACGTCAAGGTATGCCGATGATCGCGATTCTGGGTGCCGGGAAGATGGGCGAGGCGCTGCTGTCCGGGGTGCTCCGGGCCGGCCGCCGCCCGTCCGAGCTCGTGGCGACCGCGCGCCGCGAGGAGCGCGCGGCGCTGCTGCGCGAGCGCTACGGCATCGAGACCGTGTCCAACGCCGACGCCGCCGCGAAGGCCGAGACGCTGGTCATAGCGGTGAAGCCGCAGGACATGGGCGCGCTGCTGGACGAGATCCGCCCGCACGTCGGCGGCGACCGGATGGTCGTCTCCATGGCGGCGGGCATCCCCACGGCGTTCATCGAGGAGCGGCTCCCGGCCGGGACGCCGGTGGTCCGCGTCATGTCGAACACGCCCGTCCACGTGGACGAGGCGATGAGCGTCATCTCGGCGGGGTCGCACGCGGGCGAGGAGCACCTGAAGCTCGCCGAGGAGCTGCTGTCGCCGGTCGGGAAGGTGCTGCGCATCCCCGAGTCGCTGCAGGACGGCGCGACGGCCCTGTCCGGCAGCGGCCCCGCGTACTTCTACTACCTGGTCGAGGCGATGGTCGACGCCGGCATCCTGCTCGGCATGCCGCGCGCCGCCGCGCTGGAGATGGTGATCCAGTCCGCCGTCGGCGCCGCGGTGATGCTGCGCGACTCCGGCGAGCATCCGGTGCTGCTGCGCGAGGCCGTGACGTCCCCGGGCGGGACGACGATCTCGGCCATCCGGGAGCTGGAGCGGCACGGCGTCCGCGCCGCCGTCCTGGAGGCGATCGAGGCGGCCCGCAACCGCGGCCGGGAGCTCGCCGGCGGCTGACCGCCCCGCCCTGCTTGACCCCCGTTCTGCGCATATCGCCCGAAAAAAGTTGAATTCCGAATGATCGGGTTGAGCCGGGCGAGGGTGCCGGGCCGTGTTAGGAGTATGCGACTCATACTCCGACTGCTGGTCGCCGCGGGACTCGGCGCGGACGCCGTCGTGCACTGGAGGTTCGCTCCCCAGATGGCGTTCGTCCAGGGCGGCTCGATCCACGGCGACCTGCTCTTCCGCATCCAGGCCGGGATCGCCGCCGTCGTCGCGGTGATCATTCTCACCTACGCGGCCCGCTGGTCGTACGCGCTGGCGTTCCTGGTCGCGGGGAGCGCGGTCGGCGCGCTCCTGCTCTACTACTACGTCGACGTCGGCGCGCTCGGTCCGCTGCCGGACATGCACGAGCCCGTCTGGTACACCGAGAAGACGATCAGCCTGGTCGGCGAGGGGATCGCGACGGTCGCGGCGGCGGTCGGGTTCCTCACCGTCCGGCGCCGGCCGGAGGACGGCGACCCGGTCTTCGAGCCCGAGCACGCCCGCAACTTCTGACCCGCGACGACCCGGTGATCGGGCCACGCGGGGTGACGGACGAATTCCCTAGCGTGGCTAATGAGCCCGATTTCCGGGTGAAACAGGGACTTTCCTGGCTACCATCCCCGTTGATCTTGATGACGGCGGGGGAGGCGCGGGATGGTCGACCGGCGGAAACGGGACGCGGGCGTGCCTCGCGCGGCGTCCCCGGTGGAGCGGACGCTGCTGCACCGCACGCTCATCAGGCTCGGCGTGCCGCGCTTCATGGCCGACCACGCGGCCGCGCTCCTGGCCGCGAACCGTCGTTCCGCGCCCAAAGAGGGCAAGAGCGACGGCCGGTAGGTCCGCGCGCCTACGCCGCGACCTCCGACTTCTTGGGCGCCGGGGCCGTGACGGACCCGATGAAGCGGGCGGCGTCGCGCATCGCCGCGCTCGCCTCCGGAAGCACCCGGTTGAGGATCTGGAAGACGTGCATCTGTCCCTTCCAGACCTGGAGCTCGCAGTCGGCGCCCGCGGCGGTCAGCGCGTCCGCGAGCGCCTCCGCCTCGGGGCGCAGCACCTCCGCGCCGCCGACCTGGATCAGCACCGGCGGCGTGTCCGTCCACGCGCAGGTGAGCAGGGCGAGGCGCGGGTCGTCGAAGCCGCCCGGCCCCACCACGAGCCTGGCGACCCTGCGCGCCGCGTACGCGCTGATGTACGGGTCGCGGGCGTGCTGTTGCTCGCGGGTGGACAGTTCGCAGGTCAGGTCGACCCAGGGGGAGAACAGGACGATTCCGGCGGGGGACGGCAGCCCCGTCCGGCAGATCTCGCCCGCCAGCGTGGCGGCGAGGTGCCCGCCCGCCGAGTCGCCCGCCACGACGATCCCGGACGCGGGGACGCCGCGGTCGAGCAGCCACCGGTAGGCGGCGAGGGCGTCCTCCAGCGCGGCGGGGAACGGGTGCTCGGGCGCGAGCCGGTAGCGGGGCACGAGGACGGGCAGCCCGGTCTCGACCGCCAGCCGCGACGTGATCGACCGGTGCGTGCGCGGCGAGCAGACGACGTAGCCGCCGCCGTGCAGGTAGAGGATCGCGCCAGCGGGCGACGCGCCCGCGGCGGGGGCTTCGGGCGCGTCGCGGGAGACGACCCACTCGCCCCTGACCGGCCGGTCACCGGGGCTCTCGACGCGCGGGTCCGCCAGCGGGACGACCCGGGCCCGCGAGCCGGCCCGCAGCAGCAGGGACGCGGCGTCCACGGCGGAGCGGGCGGTGCGGATGCTCGGTGCGTGCCCGGGGACCCGGTGCATGAAGGGGTGGACGCCCAGCCGGAGGGCGCCGGAGATCGCGCGGCTGCGGACGCTCTGGTCCATCGGCACCTCACTGGCTGTTTCCGTTGTGTTATGTACATGCCCATTTATGTCGTGTAATCAACATCACAGCTTGATCGCGAGGGACGTCCGGACCGGTGGGGTCTGTGATCCAGGCCACGGACCCGCCGCGATACCGTGAGGTCATGAGCGTCGCGCCGCCCTCCCAGCCTCCGCCCCGGGGCTGCGGGCTGGAGATCTTCTGGGACGACCGGCTCGTCTCCTACGACTTCGGGCCCGGCCACCCGATGAACCCGGTCCGCGTCGAGCTGACGATGGCGCTGGCCCGCGAGCTCGGCGTGCTGGACCGCCGCAACGTGCGGGTCTCCGAGTTCGAGACCGCCGACGACAAGCTGCTCCGCCTCGTCCATGAGGAGGCGTACATCGCGGCCGTCAAGCACGCGGGCGCGACCGGGCTGCCGGAGCCGCGGTACGGCCTCGGCACCGACGACAATCCCGTCTTCCTCGGCATGCACGACGCGTCCGCGCTGGTCACGGGCGCCTCGGTGGCCGCGGCGGAGGCGGTCTGGACGGGCCGCGCCGAGCACGCCGCGAACGTCTCCGGCGGCCTGCACCACGCGCTGAGCGGCGCCGCGAGCGGCTTCTGCGTCTACAACGACCCGGCCGTCGCGATCGCGTGGCTGCTGGAGAACGGCGCCGAGCGCGTCGCCTACGTCGACATCGACGTGCACCACGGCGACGGCGTCCAGGCCGCGTTCTACGACGACCCGCGCGTCCTGACGATCAGCCTGCACGAGACGCCGCGGACGCTGTTCCCCGGCACCGGGTTCCCCACCGAGACCGGCGCCGACGGCACGGCGGTCAACGTCTCGCTGCCGCCCGGCACCAACGACGCGTCCTGGCTGCGCGCGTTCGAGGCGGTCGTCCCGCAGCTGCTGCGCCGGTTCCGCCCGCAGGTGCTCGTCACCCAGCAGGGCGCCGACTCGCACGCGCTCGACCCGCTCGCCCACCTGATCCTCACCGTGGACGGGCAGCGGACCGCGTACGCGGCGCTGCACCGGCTCGCGCACGAGACGGCCGGCGGCCGCTGGATCCTGACCGGCGGCGGTGGCTACGAGCTGGTCCAGGTCGTCCCGCGCGCCTGGACGCACCTGCTGGCGGAGGCGTCCGGCGACCCCATCGCGCCGGCCACCGAGACCCCGGACGCCTGGCGCGAGTTCGTGCAGAGGCGCACCGGCGAGATCGCCCCGCGCCGGATGACGGACGGGACGGACGTGGTGGAGGTGCACCGGTGGGGGAACGGCTACGACCCGGCGAACCCGGTCGACCAGGCGATCCTGGCGACCCGGCGGGAGGTCTTCCCCGAGCACGGCCTCGACCCGATGACGGACGAGTGACCGCGGACGAGTGACCCGCGGAAGAGCGACGACGAGCGACGACGAGGAAGAGTGACGAGCAGAGCGGCGGCGGACGAGTGATGGCGGATCCTGGCAAGCCCCCCACGCGGGACGAACTGCGCGCGCACCTCGTCCGCACGATGATCGCGGGCGACGTGGCGACACCGCGGCAGAACAACCTGCTGCACTACCGGCGGATGGCGGCCGGCAACCCGTACTACCGGTTCGGGCTGGAGCTCAAGCCGTCGTGGACGGAGCGGTCCGTGCTGGAGATGATGGTCGAGCGCTGCGGCGTGAACCCGGATCCGCGGCACGTGTACGGCGACGACACGATCGACCCCGACATCACCCTCGACACGCTGGAGGCGATGGGCGACCGGATCGGCCTCGCGGCGCGCCGCCGGGAGACCGTGGTGATCGCGACCGGGCATCCGGCCACGCTGACCCCGCTGTACCAGGGCGTCGCGCGGGCGCTGGCGGGCGCGGGCTGCCGCATCCTGACCCCGGCGGCGGGCTGGACGTACGAGATCGAGGTCGACTACGGCGGCTCCGACCTGCGCCGGATCGTCTACGCCGAGCCGGGCGTGGCGATGCTGGAGGGCGAGGACTTCCGCACCCACCACACGCACGACCCGCATCCGATGGAGGCGATGCTCCGCGAGCTGGCCTCCGGAGGCGCCGGCCCGGCCGCGTCCGCTGATAGCGGAAACGGCGAGACCTTGAACGATAAACACGATTCTTGGCCGGATCTGGCCATTGCCGATCACGGCTGGGCGGGCGCCGCCGGCCAGGCCGGCATCGACACCGTCGGATTCGCGGACTGTAACGATCCCGCGCTGTTCGCCGGCGCCGCCGAAGGCAAGATCGATGTGGTCGTCCCGCTGGACGACGGCGTGTCTCCGCACCATTACGGGCCCTTGACGGCGTATCTCCTCGCCCGCGCGGGGCTGTCCCCGAAGGACTGACCTTGCTTACCTTCCGGCGCGGCCGTCCATCCTGTCACTGGGTGTGACAGGGCTGCCGTAACGGTGTCCGTGGTTTGGCGCGACCCCAGCGCGAACCTCTGAGTCGCAGGTCATCGCCTGTTTTCGGTTGACATTCGGTGGGATTGCCACGCCCTGTGCCGTCATGTTCGCGCTCCGTACGGGAGCAACGATATGGCCGCCCGGTCAGGGTCGGATACGGAAATGTGCGGAACTCCCCTCTTGCGACTGCCGATACGCGATTTACGCTGGAGGAAGTACACGTGCGTGATCAAAGTCACCCGAAGGGCCGGTGCGCGGCACGTGTGGAAGAGGGCGTCCGATGAGCTCAGGCGAGCGACCTCTCAGCGAGGTCAGGTTCCTGACCGTGGCCGAAGTGGCCTCGGTGATGCGGGTGTCCAAGATGACCGTCTACCGCCTCGTCCACTCGGGCGAGCTTCCCGCCATCCGGGTGGGCCGCTCGTTCCGGGTCCCCGAACAGGCTGTTCACGACTACCTGCGCGACGCGTACATCGAAGCCGGATAACGGGTGAGGGCGGGGCCGACAGGCCCTCGCCGAACCTGCCACCCGGCCGTGCAGGGGGCGCCGGGACGACCCGCGAGGACCGTCCCGGAGCTGGGGAAACAGGACGAGGACCGGCCGGCGGCCGGTAGGCCGCCGGACCCGGGGACCGGGCCGGACGGTCTCGGCGTTCTGGCGCACCCCGCTCGCGCAGCTGTTCAGCGACGGGGGCCACGCCGA
>NZ_JBEYYT010000252.1:0-13628 GCF_040645715.1 Spirillospora sp. NPDC046719
TGCGGCTGACCCCCGACGGCGGGACGTTCTTCGCCGCGGCCGCGGCGCACGGCGGGGTGTGGGCGGTGGACGCGCGGACGTTCGCGCCGCGCGGATTCGTCCGGACGGCGCCGGGCGCGCGGGGCCTCGCGATCAGCCGGGACGCGCGGCGGCTGTTCGTCGCGGGCGGCGGGACGCTCGCCACCGTGGACTTCCGGACCCGCCGCGTCACCGCGCGGTGGCCGCTGCCGGGCGGCGGGGACGCGATCCCGGGCGGCGTGTCGTCGGACGGGCGGGCGCTGTGGCTGGCCGGCGCGGAAGGGCTCGTCTACGCGGTGTCGACGCGGACGGGCCGGGTGCTGCGGCGGGCGCGGCTCCGGAGCCGTCCGGCGGCCCTGGCCGTGCACCCGCAGCCGGGCCGGTACTCGCTGGGCGGCACCGGCCTGTACCGCTGATCAGGACCCGACCCGGTGCCACTCCGGGATCAGCTCCTCGACCAGGGCCTCCGTCTCCGGCTGCAGCTGGTCGATCATCGGGTCCCGGCCGACGCGGCCGCGCAGCTCGTCGACCGCGATCCTGACCTGCGCCTCGTCGCCGGTCGCGTGGGTGGCGCGGAGCAGGTCCCGCCACAGGCCCTCGTCGTCGGGCGCGAGCCGGAGACCGGCGCGGGCGGCGGCGACCGCGCCGCGCGCGTCGCCCTCGTCCAGCCGCAGGACGGCGAGCCGGTGCGCGACGTCGACGACCCGGGCCGTCGCCTCGTACTCCAGGTCGTGCGCGGCGAGCCAGGAGTAGCGGCCGCGGGGGCGGCCGGAGAGCAGCGGGCCGCGGACGAGGTCCAGCGCGTACGCCATGTAGGCCATCTCGGAGGCGGGCTCGGCGGCGGACCGCCACACCAGCCACCGGAACACGGCGAGGTCGACGCGGACCTCCGAGCCGAGCCTGATCCGGCCGCGCTCGTCGTAGTACAGGTTGGGGCGGCCGCGGGCGTCGCGGCCGAGCCAGTCGGACACGCGGGCCACGCACGCGTCGCGGACGCCCGCGGTGACGCCGCGCGGCCAGATCGCGCCGGACAGCACGGTCGGGTGCACGCCGTTCGGGTGCGCCGCCAGGTAGACGAGGACCTCGGTGCAGAGTTCGCGGCGGCTCTCGTCCATCGGCCCTGGCGCCTCGACCTCGATCGGGCCGAGCAGCCGGACGTCGACCGACGACTGCTGCGCGTCGGGCGGCTGCGGCGCGTCCACGGGGTCCGCCAGCGGCACCGGGTCGGTCCGCCCGGCCGTCTCGAACAGGTCGAACACCGCGCGGTACTGGTCGTCGCGGACGAGCTGCGCGTCCACCTCGAAGCCGAGGACGCCGGCGTGCAGCCGGGCGCGCTCGTCGACGTCCCAGGTCCAGGTGGCGCCGGGCACGTCGCCGGGGACGAGGTAGCCGGCGGCCATCCGGGTGCCGGTGCGGGCGAGGGCGACGAGCCGGTCCGCCTCCCAGTCCGCCGGCGGGTCCGCCATGATCAGGTAGTGCGGCATCCACGCCTCGCCGAACACGCCGCGGCAGCGTCCGGTGAGGACGGAGTCGACGCCGGACGCGGCGAGCGCCTGCCGGACCTCCTCGGTGCGGCCCTCCAGTTCGGGCAGCGCGTCCGCGAGGTTCGGCACGGACCGGACGCGGTCGGGGGCGATCCGGGCGAGGCCCTCGCCGAACTCGGCGCCGAACCCGACGAGCGTGATCCGCATGTGGTCGGACCAGCGGTTGGTGGCCAGCTCCATCGCGATCGCGGCGAGGGCGGCGCGCCGGTCGTCGTCGGGGCCGCGCAGCGCGACCAGGCCGTGCGCCGCCTCCAGGTCGACGAGGATGCGGCCGTTGTCGTTGGTGCCGATGGAGACCAGGCCCGGGTAGGGGGCGAGGACGTCGGCGAGGTCGGCGGCCTCCAGCCCGGCCGCCGCGTCGGCGCGCAGCCGCCACACCTGCCCGTCGTCGAACGCCTGCCAGGGCGCGGGCGGGTTGCGGTCGGCGGGCGCGATCCACAGGTCGAGGCTGCCCTGCCCGTTCTGCGCGTGGCCGAGGTGCACCCCGTAGACGGTGGGGAGGGCGCGCCCTCCGGCGGCCATCGACTTCGACAGGTGCCGCAGGCCGAGGTCGAGGAGCCGCGCGCCGTCCTCGTCGGCGCCGAACCGCAGCGCGCGCTCCGCCTCCGCCGCCGCGCCCTCGGGCCGGGCGATCATGTGGCCGAACGCGCGGTTCCACATCTGCGTCCGGCGGCGCCGGCCGAGCACGCTGAGCAGGCCGGCGGCCAGCAGCGACGCGGCGGCGAGGCCCTGCGGCCACTTCAGCTCGAACGACGGGCCGGGGTCGTCGTAGGACGTCCGGCTCTGGCCGGGCAGGCTCGCGCCGCCGGTGCCGGCACCGCCGCCCATCTCGCCGGACGGCCCGCCCGCACCGCCGCCGCCGTGCGCGGGCGGATGCGACGGGGTCTCGGCCCCGTGCGACGGCGCAGTCGTGTGGGACGGAGACGGCGCGGCCGTGTGGGACGGGGACACGCTCGGCGCCGCGGTGTGGGGCGGCGACGGCGTGGGGGCGGCCGTGTGCGCGGGCGGACGCGCGGGCGCAGGCTTCTGCGGCTGCGGTGTCGCGCTGTGCGTCGGCGCCTCGGTGTGGGACGGCCGCGGCGCCGGAGTCGCCGGCGCCGAAGGCTGCGGCGCCGGTTTCTGCGGCGCGGGCGTCGAGGGCGCCGGGTCCTGCGGATGCTCCGGACGGTCCGGGACGGCGTGCCCGAACCGGTAGTAGTCGTGCAGGTCCTTCACGGGGACGGTGTGCGCGTGCTTGGCGTCCGCCGGCATCTCCAGGATCCAGCCGGGACGGATCAGGCTCGCGATCGTGAGGCGCGTCCCGTCCGGCTGCACGTGCCCCTTGTTGAGGTCGTAGATCTCCTTGTAGCGGCGCCCTTCGCCGAGGCACTTCTCGGCGATCTCCCAGAGGCTCTCGTGGTGCCGGCCCTCCGGCGGGTGCACCCGGTAGATCTTGGTGGTGTCCGGTTTCTCGCTGAGCGTCTCGGTGCGGGACTCGGCGGGCGCGGGCGGCGCCTCGGCGGGACGGTCCGGCGCGTCCGGGACGCGGTGGTACTCCTGCGCCGAGGCGTGCGCGGGGCGCTGCGACAGCCCGCCGGAGAACGCCGGCATGATCACGGACGTGGCGGTGAACAGCAGCAGCGCGGCGACGACGAGCCGGTGCACCAGCGACTGCGTGCCGCCCGCGAGCGGCACCCGCGCGGGCACGCCGACCCCGCGGATCCCCGCGTACACCTCGACGACCACGCACAGCGCGAGCTGGATCCAGGCGAGCCAGACCAGCACGACGAGGATGCCGATGAGCGAGCCGGGCCCGATCCGGTGCGTGAGGTCGGACGCGGCGGGCAGGTGCGACGGGATCGGCGACCCGAAGAACGTCAGCAGCGCGTACGGGACGCCCGCGAGGAGCGCGGCGAGCGCCGCGAGGGCGCCGATGCCGGCGAGGACGTCGCCGGAGCCGCGGCGCGCCCGTACCCGTACGGGGGGCCGCCGCCCATGCCCTGTCACCATCGCGCCCCCACGGTTCGCCGGGTCTCGGACGTCGCCTCGATCGTAAGGCCGTTCTCCGCCGCCCTCATGGGCCGTTTCCTCCGGTGACGGGGCGGGCGGTCTCGGTGGAGGTCAGGGTGAACGAGCCGAACCCCGGGACGATCCCGAGGATCTGCGGCTTCACCGTGATCTCGACGCTGACCGTCACCTGCTGCTGGTCGGCGTCGCAGCGCGACGCGGCGACCTGGGTGCCGAAGTCGCCGAGCAGGTCGCAGGCCGCGGCGCGGGCCCGTCCCGGGTCGAGGACGGGCTCGCCGGTCGTGCGGAGCGCCTCGGTGTCGATCTGGTTCGCCCCGGCGCGCGCCGCCTGCTCGGCCATGTCGGCGGCGCGCTGCCGCGCGTGGATGGCGAGGCCGCCGTCCACCAGCAGGCCCGCCAGCATCAGCACGATCGGGGTGAACAGGACGGTGTACATCGCGATCGTGCCCCGGTCGCCGCCGCCCTGGCCCGAGAGCCGGGTCCGGGTCCGGGCGCGGAGCACGCGGAGGGCGCGTCTCATCGGCCGTCCCCCGGTTCCGCCGGTCCGTCGCCGCCCCGGAAGGTGAAGGTGTCGATCGGGGCGACCGACCGGCCCTGCAGCCGCTTGGTGCCGGGCAGCCCGATGAACGCCAGGTCGGACAGGTTCACGTCGCACATGATCGTCACCTCGACGTGCCCGCCGGGCGCGAAGTCCGACACGTCCGTCTGGACGGACGGGCCGCCGGAGCACCAGCGCGAGTCGCGGAGCCCGGCGGTGGCGGTCTCCTGCGCGAGCTCCTGCGCGGACCCGGCGTCGCGGGCGATGGACGCGGCGCGGACCGCGTCGCGGGCGGCGCCGTCCACCTGGCTCTGCGCGTCCACCATCCGCCCCGCGCCGGCGAGGAACAGCAGGAACGCGACGAACAGCGGCGTGACGAGCACCAGCTCCAGCGACATGGAGCCCCGGTCGCCGCCGGCCGCGCTCCGCCGCCCCCTCCTGAACCTCCCGGTCACGGGCCCGCTCCCCGCTGGCAGGCGAGGCCCGTCCCGACGTCCGGCCGGAAGCACTCGATCGGCCCCTGCGACCGCTGCGACACATGGAAGGTCAGGAACGGGATGACCTGCACGGCCTCGCCGCTGACCTGCACCCACCGCTCGTCGTTCACCTCGCCGGTGTCGACGTGCAGGCCGCTGATCAGGTGCGGCCCGATGTGGTCGATGTCGCCGGTCGCCTTCGTGACGGCCGCGTCCTGCCAGCCGCCGCCGACCGGCTGGGTCCGGGCGACGCGGGCGCCGGACTGCGCGGCGGCCAGCGCGACCTGCCGCGCGTGGAACACCATCGTGAACTGGACGACGGCGAGCAGCACGAGGATGAGCACCGGCGTGAGCAGCGCCCACTCCATCGACGACACGCCCGCGTCCGGCCCGAGCCGGCGGCGGGCGGCGGCGAGGGCGGCGGCCGCCCGCGCGCGTCCACGGCACCGCATCGCGGTCAGCCCGTGTTGATGCTGTTGGCCTTGTCCTGGATCTTTTTCTGGATGATCGCGCCGATGGTGATCGCGATCAGCGCGAGGATCGCGGTGATGATCGCCCATTCGATCGCCGAGGCGCCCTTGCTCCGCTCCTCCTCGTCGCGCAGCCGCGCGAGCCGCGTGCCGAGCAGGGCCCGCAGGTAGACGAGGGCCGGATCGTTCAGCGGGTTCATCGAGACTCCTTCAAGGGGACGGGCCCGGAGGCGGTGCGGGGTCACGAGGCGAGCACCCGCATCAGGGCCGGATAGGCCAGGAAGACCAGGAAGCCGGCGCACAGGAACAGCTGCGCGACGAGCATGGACTGGGACCGCTCGCCCGCCTTGCCCTCCAGCTCCGACAGCTCGCGGCTGCGCATCGACGCGGCGCGGGCGGACAGCGACCGGCGGATCTGCGCGCCGTCGTCGGACACCAGCGCGAGCGCCCCGGCGAGGTCGCGCAGCTCGGCGATGTCGAGGTCGTCGCCGAGGCCGCCGAGCGCCTGCCAGGGCGTCTGCCCGGTGAGGCGGGCGTTGCCGAGCGCGTCGCGGATGCGGCGCATCGCCGGGCCGTCCCCGACGTTCGACGCGGTCATCAGCGCCTCCGGGACGCCGCGCCCGCCCGCGAGGTTCATCGAGACCAGGTCGAGGAACGCGCCGACGACGTGCCGGAAGTCCTGCCGGCGGGCCTGCGCCTCCTGCCGCAGCTGCATGTCCGGGAAGAAGAAGAACAGCGCGGCGAACAGCACGCAGATCCACACCGGGACCTGCACGGACGAGCCGAAGCCGAGCAGCGCGAAGTAGCCGACGACCAGCGGGATGAACAGCAGCGCGGCGGCGGGCAGCAGGAACTTGGTCGCGAGGAACGCCTCCAGCGACCGCTCGGTGATGGCGAGGTCCGCGCGGACCGAGCGCAGCTTCCAGCCGCGCGACTCGCAGAACGCCACCAGCTCCCGCCCGAGCCGCGCCCGCATCCCGCCGAACCGGCCGGCGGGCCGGACCGTCCCGGCCCGCGCGTCCTCCAGGTCGCGGCGGCGGGCGGCGTCGAGCGCGGCCATCCGCGCGGCGAGGCCGGGACGCGCCGGGAACAGCGCCCGGACGAGCCCGTACAGGCCGAGGCCGACGACGGCGCCCGCGAGGATCGCGCCGGTCACGCGGCATCACCCCCGGTCATGCCGCACCACCGCCGCCCGCGTCCATGGTGTGCCGGCCGCGCAGCGGGAGGTCCTGGGCGCCGGTGGCGGCGCGCCCGGCCTGCCAGCCCGCGACCGTGCTCGGCACCTCGCCGGGCACGCCGGGACGGGCCTGCCGCGGCTCGCCGAGGAACCGCCCGGGCAGGTCGTACTTGGCGAGGCGGCGCAGCCACAGGAACGCCGCGCCGTACAGGGCGACGACGATGCACAGCACGAGCTGGCCGAGGAAGTCGTCGTAGGGCTGCACGTAGGAGTGGTTGAACACGGCGAGCGCGAGGGCCGTCCCGACCGAGACGCCGACGACGATCCGGACGCTGCGGCGGGTGGAGCGGCGGTCGGCCTCGACGCGGCGCCGCATGTCGAGCTCCGCGCGCGCGGACGTCGCGAGCGCGCTGAGCATGTCGCGCAGGCCGGGGCCGCGCAGCCGGGCGTTCAGGATCAGCGCGGCGATCACGAGGTCGGCGGACGGGTCGTCGATGTCGTCGGCGAACCGGCGCAGCGCCTCCGGCATCGGGACGCGGGTGTGCAGCCGGTCGACGAGGGTGCGCAGCGGCTGCTGGAGCGCCGGGGCGGCGGCGCGCTGCGACGCCGGGATGGCCTGCTCGAGGCCGACCGCGCCCGCGATGGTGTCGCGCAGCGACTCCGTCCACGCGGCGAGGCCCTCCAGCCGCGCCATGCCCTTGCGCTCCTCGGCGGCGCCGCCGGCGAGGCCGTCCCAGGCGAGGACGAGCGCGCCCGTGCCGGCGGCGGCGATCGGCCAGCGGGTCACCGCGAGCACGAGGACGCCGACGATGACCGCGACGGCGGTGCGGGTGGTGAGGGTCCGGACGAGGTCCTCGCGGCTGCGGCCGCGCACCGGTCGGGTCCGCGGCGGCAGGCCGCGGATCGCGACGGCGAGCAGCAGGAGCCCGCCGCCGGCGACGGCGCCGGCGACGACGGCGAGCAGCACGTCGGCGGAGTACATCACCGGCCCCCGCTCCGCGCGCGCCGCGCCCGCCGCGCCCCGCTCGCAGTGATCACCAGGCACCCCCGTGGGACGGGTCGTAGCCGTACTCGGCGAGCTCGTCGACGCAGGCGATCGGCGCGGACGGCACCGCGAACCCGCCGGGCCCGAGCGCGAACACCTCCGACGACAGCACCCGCCCGTCCACGCCGGTGACCTCGCGGACGCTCGCGACGTAGCGGCGCAGCCGCCCGCCGGAGGCGTAGTCGTTGCGCTTCTCGATGAACACCACGAAGTCGATCGCGCCCGCGATCAGCATGTGCGTCGCCTCGACGGGCAGCCGCTCCTCCGACTGGATCGCGTAGGTGGAGATGCGGTTGAACACCTCCGCCGACGAGTTCGCGTGGATCGTCGACAGCGAGCCGTCGTTGCCCTGCGTCATCGCGTTCAGCATCGTGACGATCTCGTCGCCGAGCACCTCGCCGACGATGACGCGGGACGGGTTCATCCGCAGCGACCGGCGGACCAGCTCCGCCATCGAGATCGCGCCCTGCCCCTCGGAGTTCGGGAGCCGCTGCTCGAACGCCACGCAGTTCGGGTGCAGCTCGGGGAAGGCGTCCAGGCCGAGCTCCAGCGCCCGCTCGACGGTGATGAGCCGCTCGTTCGCCGGGATCTCGTTGGCGACGGCGCGCAGCAGCGTCGTCTTGCCCGCGTTCGTCGCGCCGGCGATCATCACGTTCTTGCGGGCGAGGACCGCGGCGCGGAAGAACCGGCCCAGCTCCTCGGTGAACGTGCCGTTGCCGACCAGGTCGGACAGGAACACCTTGCCGAGCCGGGCGCGGCGGATCGACAGCGCGGGGCGCAGCGTCACGTCCATCACCGCGGAGAGCCGCGAACCGTCCGGGAGCCGCAGGTCCAGCTGCGGGTTCGCGGTGTCGAACGGCCGCGACGACAGCCCGCTGTAGGCGGCGAGGATCTGGATCAGCTCGACCAGCTCCTCGTCGGTCTCGGCGACCGGCTCGCCCATCACCTCGCGGCCGTCGGCGTAGCCGATGAACACCCGGTCGCAGCCGTTGATGTCGATGTTCTCGATCTCCGGGTCCTCCAGCAGCGGCTGGAGCCGGCCGACCCCGAACAGCGCGGCGTGCACGCCGGCGGCGAGCGCCTCCTCCTCTTCGGCGTTCGGCGGGCGCCGCCCGGAGGTGATCTCGCCGCGCGCGAACTCCTCCAGCACCTGGCCGATCAGCGCGCGGGCGAACTGCCGCTCGTCCTCCCCGGACATCGGCGGCAGCCCGTGCGCGGCGTCCATCCGGCGCTGCTGGGCGAGCCGGTCGCCGACCTCCTGGCGGAGCCGTTTGACGAGGACGTGGTCCACCTAGCGCCCCCGCTCCTCGTGCCGTCCGCCCGCCGGGACCTGCTCGGACCGCGCGTCCGCGGGCGGGACGGGACGTCCGTTCCCGGCGGCGTGCCGCGTGTGCGGTGCCGGCTCGCCGGCCGCGTCCGGCATCGAGGGCATGGGCGGTGCGGCGGGCGGCGCGGACGCGGACGGGGCGGCGGGCGCGGCGCCGAGGCGCGCGACCAGGTCGCCGGCGACCTCGCGGGCCGAGCGGATCAGCAGCGACCGGTCGAGGCGGCCGCCCCAGCGGCCCGACAGCAGGTCGGCGCCCTTCGGGTCGAGCGCCAGGCCGCCGAGCACGCGCACCTCCGGCGGCGGCGGCCCGGCCTGCGCGGCCGGGTCCGGGACCTGCCGGCCGCGCGCGCCGACGATGATCCGGTCGACCTCGGCGATCGAGCCGCGGAAGTCGCGCGGGTCGGCGAGCACCAGCACCCCGACCGGCGGCCCGCCGCGCAGCTCCGCCGTCAGCGCGGCGACGCGCTCGCGCAGGTGCGCGACCTGCTCCAGGGTCGCCCGGGTGAGCAGGACGACGAGGTCCGCCTCGCGCAGCAGGTCGTTGAGGGGGGTGCCGGCGCCGAGCCGCCCGCAGTCGGCGATCACGTCCACCGGGGCGAGCCCGGCGAACGCGCGGCCGAGCGGCCCCCACAGCCACGTCATCCCCTGCGCCTGCTCGGCGTTGGTGATCCCGACGAGCACGTCGAGGCCGCCGACGAGGCGCTGGCAGTGCTCGCCGATCTGGTCGGGGCGCAGCCCGCGGCGGGCCGTCGCGGCGAGGCTGAGCAGCCCGCGCGCCGGGTTCAGCATGCCGCCGTCGCCCGCGCCGTCCGGCGCGGCGGCGGGCAGCCGGTACACCAGGTCGCCGCCCGCCTGGTCGCACTCGGCGACCAGCACGGGGCGCGGCCACACCGCGCCGAGGGCCACCGCCGCGGTCGTGACGCCCGGCGCCCCCTTGTCGGCCGCGAGCGCGATCAGTGCCACTGTCAGTTCCCGCCTGTGCCCGGAGTGCCGTTCCCCGCACCGGGAGTGCCGGTACCGGCACCGTTGCCGTTGCCGTCGCCGCTGCCGCCCGTCCCGGCCGGAGGCTGGGCGCCGCCGGTCGCCGGGGTCTGCTTGCCCGGCGTCCCGCCGGCCGGCTGGCCGGGCGCCTTCGTCCCGTCGGGGATCAGCGCGATCGCGACCGTCCCGGCGGACGCGGCCTCCGTGACCTGCGGGGCGTCGCCGGGCGCGACGGCGACGTCCACGGTCGTCTGGTCGGAGCGCAGCCGGTCGCCCCCGCCGCTCCCGACGTTGATCACGATGGCCTCGGCGGCGAGCACCGTCCCGGCGCGCGGGCCGCCGCCGTTGCCGCTGCCGTTGCCGACCGCGTACAGGGTCACCTTCTTGCCGCTCTCGACGCCGTCGGACGGCAGCTGGCCCGGCTTGAGCGCGAGGCCCACGACCAGCCGGCCCTTGGCCGCCTCGTCGGTCCGGCTGATCATGCCGTTGGTCAGCAGCGCGCCCTTGACCAGCGGGACCGAGGCGTAGTACCGGGACACGTTCAGCCGTTCCGACCAGTTGATGTACTGGACGCCGGTGTCGCCGATCTGCACCTCCTCCAGCGCGCTCTGCGGGATCTGCTGCCCCGCCGCGACGGGCTGCGCGATCCGGATCGCCGACCCCCGCTGGCCGCTCGCCATCACCAGGTAGGCGCTGGCCAGCGCGCCGCCGAGGATGAGCAGCACCGCGAGCGCGGCCAGCGCCGGCTTGCGCTCGCGCGGCGAGACGGGCAGCCGCTGCCCGCCGGAGGTGCCGAGGCCGGTGCGGCCGAGCCCGCCGCCGGCGTTCGGCCCGGAGGAGCCGCCGGACGAGCCGCCGGCGAGGGCCGACTGGTTGGCCTTCATCGCGCTGCGCACGTGCCCCTTCCCGCCCTCCCGCGGACCTCGCCTCAGGAGGTCTCCGCATCATCGGGCGATCCATGCTTGCGGTGCGGGCAAGGCCGCGTCAATGGATTCGGTGAGGGTAAGCGCGCCGTTCTCCCCGACCATGGCGATGACCTGCGAATTCACCGGTCACTTCGCTACTTACCACCAGTCACATCCGTCACTGACCGCCTCTGGCGGGACATTCGCGGCGACCGGCCGGCCCCGGGTGCGGCGCCGTTACGGGACGTCGTGGAAGCCGACCAGGCGCCCCAGCAGGGTCATCGCGTGGTCGAAGTAGGCGGCCCGTTCCTCGATCACATTGTTGAATTGCCCGAACAATTCGAAACTGACCGTCCCGTACAGGCCGGCCCACGCGGTGAACGCCCGGGCCGCCACGTCGTCGGGCGCGTCGATGAGGAGCGCGGCCCGGCCGCGGGCCAGGTCCTCGCCCAGTACGGGCGGCGCCGGCGGGCACGGCCCGGCGGGCTCCAGGGCCCCCGCCGCGTGCGCCTCCGAGACGAGTCGCGCGAAGACGACCGTGTCCCGCATGGCCGCGGGGACGGTGTCCTCCGGCGCCTCGTAGCCGGGCACCGGCGAGCCGTACAGCAGCGCGTACTCGTGCGGGTGCGCCAGCGCCCACGTGCGGACGCTCCGGCACACGGCGAGCCACCGCCCGGGGAAGGACGTCCCGGCCTCGCGCGCGCTCGCGTCGGCCTGCTCCACGGCTTCGCCGACGGCGTTGTAGCCGTCGATGATCAGCGCGGTCAGCAGGTCGTCGCGGCTCGGGAAGTAGCGGTAGATCGCCGAGGAGGCCATGCCCATCTCGCGGGCCACCGCCCGCAGCGACAGCCCCGCCGCGCCCTCCGTCGCCAGCTGCTCCCGCGCGATGCCGGTGATCTCCCTGATCAGCTCGGCGCGCACCCGTTCCCGTACCGTCCGCCCGCTCATGCGGCGAGGTTAGCAGAGCGCCGGAACAAAACGAGAGCACTGCTCTTGACGAGCGGCGCTCCAAAGAGAGAGCATTGCTCACGTCAGAGAGCACCGAACCCACGGGCTCCGGACCGGACGGAGGCGGCCATGCCGAACCTGGCGACCCTGCACGACGAGTACGCGCTGCGCGGCCGGATCGACGAGGACGCCCCCGTGGTCAGCGCGTCCAGCGTCCTGATCGACGCGTCACCGGACCGGATCTGGGACGTGCTCGCCGACCTGCGCGGCTGGGAGGGCTGGGCCACCGACTTCCGGCTGTGCGCCCTGGACGCCGTCGAGCCGGGCCGCGAGTTCCGCTGGGCCCAGAAGGGCGTGCCGCTGCGCTCGCGCTTCGCGGTCGTCGCCCCGGGGCGCGAACTGAGCTGGACGGGCAGCATGCTCGGCCTCTACCGGGCCGTCGACCGCATGGTCCTGACCAGGGAGGACGACCGGACCCGCGTGACGCTGCAGGAGTCCCTCGACGGCCCGCTCGTCCGCCTCGTCTACGGCGAGGACAAGCTCCGCGCCGGCCACGAGGCCCGCCTGGCCGCCCTCAAGAACCACATCGAGAGCGCGGCCTGAAACCGCCACCGGCACCGGAACCCCGGACCGCACCGGACGGCGGCCGGACCGAAGAACACCGAACCGGACCGAAGAACACCGAAGGAGAAGGACCATGGGCAAGCACGTGATCGTCGGCGCCGGGCAGGTCGGCTCGCACCTCGTCGAGCGGCTCACCGGCATGGGACACGACGTCACCGTCGTGACGCGCTCCGGCTCGGGACCGGAGGGCGTCGAGCGGGTCGCCGCCGACGTCGCCGACCGGGCCCGGCTGGCCGCCGTCGCCAAGGGCGCCGACACCATCTACAACTGCGTCAACCCGCGCTACCACCGCTGGGCGCGGGACTGGCCGCCGATGGCCGCGTCGTTCCTGGGCGCCGCCGAGGACACCGGCGCCGCCCTCGTCACCCTCGGCTGCCTCTACGGGTACGGGCCGGTCGACGGCCCGATGACCGAGGACCTGCCGCTGGCGGCGACCGGCACCAAGGGGCGCGTCCGCGCGGCGATGTGGCACGACATGCTCGCCGCGCACCGGGCGGGCCGCGTCCGCGCCACCGAGCTGCGCGGGTCCGACTACTACGGCCCCGGCAGCACCGACCAGGCGTACGTCGGCGAGACGCGGTTCGTGAAGCCGCTACTCGCGGGCAGGCGCGTCCTCTACTTCAGCGACCCCTCGATCCCGCACGCCTGGACGTACCTGCCCGACGTCGCCGAGGCGCTCGCCATCGCCGGCACGGACGAGCGCGCCTACGGCCGGGCCTGGCACATCCCGACCGGGCCCGCCGTGTCGACGCGGGAACTCGCCGAGCGGCTGTGCCGGATCGCCGGCGCGCCCGCCCCGCGCATCCACGAGGTGCCGCGGCCGATCTTCACGGCGGCGGGGCTCGCCAGCCCGCTGCTCAAGGAGATGCGGGAGACCCGCTACCAGTTCGACCGGCCGTACGTCCTGGACTCCTCGGCCTTCCAGTCCGTTTTCGGCATGGCGCCGACACCGCTGGACGACGCGCTCAGGACCATCATCGCCGCGGCCGCCCCCCGACCGGCTTCGCCGGAAACGCTCCTTCCCGAGGGGGGACGACCCCCCACGCCCCCCGAACCGGCTTCGCCGGAAACCCTTCTTCCCGAGGGGGGACGACCCCCCACGCCCCCCGAACCGGCTTCGCCGGAATCTGTGGGCGCCGGTAATTAAGCTGGCCCGGACGGCAGCGCCGGCGGCGCGGGGCGGCGCGCGATGGAGGGCTCGGATGCGGATCTCGTTCACGGCGCTGACCGGCGGCGGACCACGCGACGTCGTGATCGACATGGACTCGGAGATCACCGTCGGCGGGGTCGCCCGGTCGCTGACCGCCGCGCTCGACGCCCCGGCGGCGGCCGGCGGGGTCCCCGCCCCCCGCTTCTCCAAGGAGGCGCTGCTTTCCAAGGAGGCGCTGCTCACCGGGGCGCCGCAGGCGCCGCGCGTCCCGCCCGCGGGCCCGACCGCCGAGCGCGGGGCGCTGTGGATGGACGGGCGGATGCTCGACCCGCAGGCGCTCGCCGCCAAGGAGCTGCGGGACGGCGCGGTCGTCGCGGTCGAGCGGGGCGCCGCCGCCGCGACCGTCCTCGCCGAGCCG
>NZ_JBEYYT010000253.1:0-13542 GCF_040645715.1 Spirillospora sp. NPDC046719
GGGCGGCGGGCGGCGCCTCGGCGTTGAGCCTCTCCGCCAGGCCGCGCTCCTCCCGAAATGGCTCCAGTACGGCCACCGGGCCGGGCAGCGGCGAGGCTCCGGCGCCCGCCCCCTCCTCGCGGGCCAGCAGGGTCGGCCGGAAGAAGTACCCGCCGTCCAGCGGCGGCGGAAGCGCGGGCGTGCCGCCGCCCGCCAGCACGCGGGCGCCCTCGGCGGCGGCCCGCCGGACCGCGGTCCGCGCCTCGTCCCGGCGGGCCGCCGAGATCAGCGGCCCGAGCTCGGTGGCGAGGTCGAGCGGGTCGCCGAGCACCACCGCGTCCAGCAGCGCCGCCAGCCGGCCGGCGAACTCGCCGCGGACGGACTCGTGCACCAGCAGCCGCGCCGGCGTGGCGCCCGCCTCGCCGCCCGCCGTGCAGAGGGCGGTCGCGGCGTCCGCGACGGCCGCGTCGAGGTCGGCGTCCGGAAGCACGACCATCACCCCGGACCGGTGTCCCGGCCGGGCGGGCGCCACCACGCGATGCACGTCGCCGTGGCCGTCGAGGAGCGCGTCCGTCTCCGGGGCCACGCCGGTGACGACGTTGACGGCCCCGGGAGGGAGCAGGTCACCGGCGGCGCGGGCGAACTCCAGCACCGTCGCCGACGCCGCCCCGGCGGGGCGGACTACCACGGTGTTGCCCGCCGCCAGTGCCGGGCCGACCTGCCCGGCGAGGGACACCAGAGGCAGGGTCCACGGCACGCGGACGGCGAGGACGCCGAGCGGCTCCCGCAGCGTGTAGGCCATGGCGTGCGGGTCCTCCATCGGGACCTGCTCGCCTCGGTGGCCGCGGGCCAGCCCGGAGTACAGGCGCAGCGCCGCCACGCACGCGGGGATGTCGCACAGGTACGACTCGCGGACCGGCCGTCCTCCCTCGGTCGCCAGCAGGGCCGCCCACCGGTCCCGGTCCGCCTCGATCCGGTCGGCCATCCGCCACAGCGCCTCCTGGCGCGCCGCCGGACCGGCCCGGCGCCAGCCGGCGGCCGCCTTGCGCGCGGCGGCCACCGCGCCCTCGACCTGCGCGCCGTCCGCCTCGGGGATCTCCGCCCAGGCGGCGCCGACGCTCGGGTCCACCGCCGGGAACGCGTCCCGCGCGGGCGCCCACTCCCCGGCGATGAACAGGGCGTAGCGGACGTCGGGCCGGTGGGTCGCGCGCGTGCCGCCGCCGAGGAGCGGGCGCTCACGCACCGGGCCCCGCCGAGGCGCCCTGTGTCCCGACGTGCCGCTCGTACCAGCCCTGGAGCAGCACGGTCCGCAGATCGGGCGCCTTCTTGATCAGCTTCTGCCCGAGCAGGAAGTCCACCACCTTCTTCTCCGCCGCGTAGTCCGCGCCGGTGAAGCCGCGCGCCTTGAAGGTGATCTCCGGAAGCACCTTCACGGTCTGGTCGGCGGGGACCTTGACCTCCCGCTCCGTCGCCTCCGCCGCCGCCTTCGGCTCGGAGGTCACCAGGTCGTCGGCCCGCGCGACGACCCGGAACACCTTCCCTGCCGCGTCCTCGTTCCGCTCCAGCCAGGAGCGGCCGGCCAGCAGCCACTGGACGTACCCGACGCCGAAGTCGCCGATCCGCGCCGCGATGTGCCCGCCGTCCGCCGCGCCCTTCGCCGCCCACGGCTCGAAGAGGATGTAGGCGTCGACGGAGCCGCGCGCCAGCAGGCCGGGGATCTCCGGGGCGGAGCTCTTCACGATCTTCACGGACGCCGGGTCGATGCGGTTGTACCGCAGGTACGAGTACGTCGCGTAGAGCCCGATGCCCTGGATCGAGGCCATCGTCTTGATCTGCTGGGGCCTGTCCACGCCGTTGCGGAGCACGACCTTGAGGAAGCGGTCCGACGACTGGAACACCCCGAGGGCCCGCAGGTCGTCGCCGGCCGCCATCAGCGGCAGCGCGCTCGAGTCGGCGTTGACCGACATCTGCGCGGTCCCCGCCTGGACGGCCTGGGCCGCCGCCGGACCGCCCTCCACCTGCATGAGCTGGACGTTGAGGCCGGCCTTGGCGAACAGGCCGCGCTGCTTCGCCAGATAGAACGGCGCGTAGGAGGCGTCCACACCCAGGGCGATCCGGATGACCGGCCCCTTCACCGCGTTCCCCCCGCCCGAGTCGGTCGCCCCGGCGGTGCAGCCGGCGACGAGGAACACCGCGCAGGCGGCGGCCACGCCCGCCCACGCACCGTGTCTGAGTCTTGCGTTCATGGCTGGCTCTCCCCTGTCACCGGACGCCGTCTGGCTCTGTGCAGGGGAGGCTCCCAGCCGGCCGGCGCTCGCTTAAGCGCGGCGTACTGCTCACCGGAACGGGCCGGTTCGGAAAGGTCACGGCCGTCCCTAGGGTCATCGGCCAGGACCGTTCTCCGTCAGGTGTCCTGGGGAAGCGCGACCGGCGCGGCGGCGCCGCCGGAGGCCGCCGGGACCACCGCGGGTTCCTCGGGCATGCGGAGCAGCAGCCCGGCGACGATCGAGACCAGGGAGGCGCCGGCCATGTAGAAGGCGGTGGTGAGCCATCCGCCGGTCGCGGCCTGCAGGGAGGTGGCGACGGCGGGGGCGATGGCGTTGCTGGCGATGAGCCCGGTCGTGAAGGCGATCGACATGCCGCTGAACCGGATCGCCGCCGGGAAGACCCCGGCGAAGTAGACCGGGACCACGGCGTAGTTGGCGGCGTAGCCGGCGAGCAGCAGCGCCATCCCGAGCAGCATCAGGCCGTACTGCCGGGTGTCCAGCAGGGCGAACCAGGCGAAGGGCAGGACGACGAGCGACGCGGCGCCGCCGAGGAAGACCGGACGGACGCCGATCCGGTCGGAGAGCCATCCGAACAGGGGGACGCAGGCCATGACGACGACCGTGCCGGGCAGCAGGACGGCGAGCATCCGGTCGTTGCTCAGCCCGAGCGTCTCCTTGCCGTAGGTGAGGGAGTACACGGAGGCCATGGTGAAGGCCGTGCCCGCCGAGATGATGCCGAGCGCCACCAGCAGGACCGTGCGCCAGGACGTCCGGAACAGGTCGGCGACGGGCAGCCGCCGGACGGCGCTGTGCTGCTTCACCTCGTCGAACTCGGGGCTCTCCTCCACCGCGAGCCGGACGAAGAGCCCGATCACCACGAGGACCGCGCTGAGCAGGAAGGGGACGCGCCAGCCCCATTCCTTCATGGCCGAATCGTCCATGGCGAACACCGGGAGGAACACGAGGTTGGCGAGCAGGAGGCCCGCGGTCGTACCGGTGTTCACCAGGGATCCCAGTAGGCCGCGGCGGCCCCGGACGGCGTGCTCGGTGGTCAACAGGACGGCGCCGCCGTACTCGCCGCCGGCCGAGACGCCCTGCAGGATCCGCGCGATGACCAGCAGCACCGGCGCGAGGCTGCCGATCTGGCCGTGGTCGGGCAGCACCCCGATCAGGAAGGTGGACAGGCCCATCATGGTCAGGGTCAGGACGAGGATCCGCTTGCGGCCGATGCGGTCCCCGAAATGGCCGAAGACGAGCGCGCCGAGCGGGCGGGCGATGTACCCCACCGCGAAACTCGACAGCGAGAGCAGGGTCCCCACGAGCGGGTCGGACGACGGGAAGAAGATGTCGGCGAAGACGACCGAGGCCGCGAGCCCGTAGCACGCGTAGTCGTAGTACTCGACGGTCGTGCCGACCCAGCTCGCGATCGTGGCCTTGCGCTGCTGGGGCGCGCTGCTGCTCGTCGGGCTCATGGGCACCCTCCGGAAGACGGGACGGGGTCCGCCATGACCTGGGCACGGCCCAGGTCGCGGCCCGCTGGCCGGCGGCGTTCACCCGATTCCGCCGTACTATGTACGGCACAATGAACGTTTGTCAAGGGTCGCTTATCGACTCCGCTCCGCCGGACATTCACGCAGGTTACGACCACCAAAGGCGCGGATCGGCTGATACGGTGCCCCGGAATATGTTGAACCGTACTTAGTACGACACGGGAGGACGCCAGTGAGGGCACCACGGCCGGAGCGCGCGTACGCCGCGACCGCGGACGGGCTGATCCACTACGCGGAGCAGGGCCGGGGGGCGCCGGTGCTCCTGCTGCACCAGACGCCCCGCTCCTGGGACGAGTACCGGGACGTGCTGCCGCTGCTCGGCGCGCGGTACCGGGCGATCGCGATGGACACCCCCGGCTTCGGCGCGTCCGACCCGCCGGACGGCCCGTGGAGCATCGAGACGTTCGCGTCCGGGGTGCTCGCCCTGTGCGACGCGCTCGGGCTCGACCGCGTGGCCCTGGTCGGCCACCACACGGGCGGGGTGGTCGCCACCGAGGTCGCCGCCCGCGCTCCCGGGCGGGTGAGCGCGCTGGTGCTGTCGGGCGTCCCGTACGTGGACGCCGAGCGGCGCGCCAAGGTGGCGGCGCGCCCGCCGATCGACGACGTCGTCCCCCGGCCGGACGGCTCGCACCTGCGCGGGCTGTGGGACAACCGCCGGTCCTACTATCCGGACGACCGGCCGGACCTGCTGAACCGCCTGGTCCGGGACGCGCTGAACGTCCTCGACGGGGTGGAGGAGGGGCACCGGGCCGTCAACGCCTACGCGATGGAGGACCGCATCGGCCTCGTCCGCGCGCCGGCCCTGGTGATGTGCGGCGAGCTGGACGACTTCTCGCGGCCCGACATGGCCGCGCTGGCGGAGCGGCTGCCCGGCGCGGCCACCGAGCTGCTGCCCGGCACGGGCGTCCCCTCGGCCGACCACCGTCCCGACCTGTTCGCCGCGGCGGTCCTGCGCTTCCTCGACCGGGTGCTCTGATGGCGGGCACGGTCGCCTGGGTGCCGACCGGAGGGACGATCGAGGCCGTCGCCGACGACCGGCTCGACCTCGTCTCCTACGGCGAGAGCGGGCTGCGGATCACCCCGGCGGAGATCCTCGCCGGCCTGCCCGAGCTGTCCCGGGCGGCGCGGGTGCGGCCGGTGCCGTGGGCCGATCCCGGCCGCGCGCAGCTGCCGCCCAGCCATGCCTGGACGTTCCGCGACCTGGCCTCCCTGGCGCGGCTGGTGCGCGACGCCGCCGCCGCGTCCGACGGCGTGGTGGTCACCTGCGGCACCAACGGCCTGGAGGAGACCGCCTACTTCCTCGACCTGGTGCTGGACGGCTCCGTCCCGGTCGTCGTGACCGGCGCGATGCGCCCGTCCTCGGCGCTCGCGCCGGACGGGCCGGCGAACCTCCTGGCCGCCGTGCGGGTCGCGGCGCATCCGGCGGCACGGGAGTGCGGGGTGCTGGTGGTGCTCGACGACGCGATCCTCCCGGCCCGTGAGGCGGCCAAGTCCGCGACCTACCATCGCGGCGCGTTCCGCGCGCCGGGCCACGGGCCGCTCGGCTACGTCGACGCGGACGGCGAGGTCGTCCTGCGCCGTCGTCCGGCGCTCGTCGCGGCCCGCCCGCGCTTCGACCTCGACGCGCTGCCCGGACCGCCACCGCGCGTCGACGTCGTCACCTCCCATCTCGGCGCGGACGGAGCGCTCGTGGACGCCGCGGTGTCCGCGGGGGCGCGCGGGATCGTGCACGCGGGCCTCGGCGCCGGGCACCCGACACCGGCCGAGTGGGAGTCGCTGAAGGCCGCGGCCGGCGCGGGCGTCCTGGTCTGCCAGTCGACCCGCGTGGGGTCGGGACGGGTGGTGCCGCACGGGCCGATCCGCGCCGGAGGGTTCGTCGCCTGCGGCGACCTGAGCCCGTGGAAGGCCCGCCTGCTGCTCGCCCTCGCCCTGGCCCGGGGCGACGGCGCGGGCGCCGTCCAGGCCCTCTTCGACGCCTCCTGAGCGGCCTCGAACCGCAGGTGGGGGCGGTCTCCACTTGACGCCGTACTTTAAACCGTACATAGTACTGAACCATTCGAATCCGCTTCGATCGACGGAGGTCACAGGTGTCCGAACCGGTGGACGACCCCGAGGGCGTGCTCGAACTGCGCGTCGAGCAGCTCCGCCGGGAGGCCGACGGGGTGCTGTCGGTGACCCTCGCCGACCCCGAGGGCGGGCTGCTGCCCGCGTGGGAGCCGGGCGCGCACATCGACCTGGAGCTCCCCTGGGACGACGGCGGCGCCGGCGGCGAGGAGGCGCGGCTGGTGCGGCAGTACTCGCTGTGCGGCGACCCCGCCGACCGGTTCACCTACACGGTGGCGGTGCTGCGCGAGCACGACTCCTCCGGCGGGTCCGCCTTCGTCCACGAGGAACTGCGGCCCGGCGACCTGGTCGAGGTGGGCGGCCCGCGCAACCACTTCGCCCTCGTCCCCGCCGAGCGCTACCTGTTCGTCGCGGGCGGGATCGGCATCACGCCGATCCTGCCGATGATCATGGCGGCGGAGGCCGCCGGGACCGCGTGGACCCTCGCCTACGGCGGGAGGCGCCGCGAGACGATGGCCTTCCTCGGCGACCTCGCCGTGCACGGCGACCGCGTGCGGGTCGTCGTCGAGGCGGAGAGCGGGCCGCTCGACCTCGACGCCGTCCTGTCCGGCCCGCGCGAGGGCACCGCCGTCTACTGCTGCGGCCCCGCCGGGCTGCTGGACGCGGTCGAAGCGCGCTGCGACCCCGCCCGCCCCGACGACGCCTGGCCCGAAGGGGCGCTGCACATCGAGCGTTTCCAGGCCAAGGCGTTCGACGTCGACCCGGCGCGCGAGCGGCCCTTCCAGGTCGTGTGCGCCCGGTCGGAGGTCACCGTCCAGGTGCCCGCCGGCCGCTCCATCACCGACTGCCTCGACGGCGCCGGGATCGCGGTCCCCACCGCCTGCCGCGAGGGCATCTGCGGAAGCTGCGAGACCAAGATCCTCGACGGGGTCGCCGAGCACCGCGACTCGCTGCTGACCCGCGCCGAGCAGGAGGCCGGGCAGACGCTCATGGTCTGCGTCTCCCGCGCCCGCTCCGAGCGGCTCGTCCTCGACCTGTGACCGCGCCGGACGCCCCCGCGCCCGGCACCCCGGTGCTCGCTCCCCCGCCGGACGACCGCCCGCCCGGCTCCCCCGCTCCCCTTCCCACGACTTCGGAGGTCCCCATGACCGAACTCGCCGAACGGCCGGACGGCGTCCCCGCCGCGCGCCGCCGCCCCCGCCGCCGGACCGCGGCCCCGGCCGGCGCGCGGCCCGAGGCGCCCGCCGGGCAGGACTGGTCGGCCTGGCCCACCTACAACGACGCCGAGCTCGGCTTCCGCGACTTCTGGTACCCGGTCGAGTGGGCGCGCCGGATCGGCGCCAAGCCGGTGCCGGTCACGCTGCTCGGCGAGAAGATCGTCCTGATCCGGGACGGCGACACCGTCCGGGCCCTGCACGACCGCTGCCCGCACCGCGGCGTGCCGCTGTCGCTGGGCCGCCGCCAGTTCGACGGCACCATCAGCTGCCCGTACCACGGGTGGACGTTCGACCTGGAGGACGGCCGGCTCTGCGCCGTCCTCACCGACGGGCCCGAGTCGCCGATCTGCGGGAAGCTCGCGGTCCGCACCTACCCCGTCGCGGAGCGCCTCGGGCTGGTCTGGGTGTACGTGGGCGACGGCGACCCGCCGCCGGTGGAGCGCGACATCCCGTCCGAGCTGACCGGGAACGCCTTCGTGATGGGCGGGCGCACCGACATCCGCAAGGGCAACTGGCGGTTCGCCGCCGAGAACGGCTTCGACGAGGGCCACGCCAAGTACCTGCACAACACGGCCCTGTGGCGGCTGTTCAAGGTCATGCCCGCCTGGAACAAGACCCGGATCGTCGAGTCCGGCACGGACGGCTGGCTCATCCGCGTGCAGGACGAGGTGCACTGGGAGGCCGAGTTCCCGGGCTACGGCACCTTCACGAACAAGCGGTGGTGGAAGCGGATGCCGCTGCCGGACCACCCCGGCAAGTCCGCCGACATCAACCCCGTGATCGAGAAGATGGACATCCCGGGGTTCGTGTCGATCCGGCTGCCCGGCCTGCTCCGCGTCGCCTACCCGCACTTCATCCACTACGAGTGGTACGTCCCGGTCGACTCCGACCGCGTCCGCTACGTGCAGATCATGGTGCGGTTCGAGGGCGGTCTGAAGGCCGCGGTCTTCAAGGCCAAGTACCTCTCCTGGATCCGCTGGCTCTTCCACGGCCAGTTCACCGGCCAGGACGCGTGGATGGTCGACGTGATGGACGCCCCGCCGGAGAAGCTGTACCGGCCCGACCTGTCGCTGACCGCGTGGCGGCGGCACATCGAGAACAGCGCCCTCAAGGTGCAGCGGCTCCGGGGCGCCCGTGGCCGCTGAAGCCCGCGGCCCGGCCGGTCCACCGCCGCCCGGCAGGCCATCGGCGGGCGGGCCACCGGCGGGCGGGCCGCCGCCCGGCCGGGACGTCGACGCCGGGGGCGTCCGGCTGCGGATCGCCGAAATCGGGACCGGCCGCCCGACGGTTCTGCTGCACGGCGGCGGTCCCGGCTGCACCGCCTGGTCCGACTTCCGCGCGGTCGCCGGACGCCTCGCCGAGGGGCGCCGGCTGATCCTCGTCGACCTCGCGCAGTACGGCGCGTCCGAGGCCCCCGACGTCACCGGGCCCGCCGCGTCCTTCCACGCCGCCCGCGTCCTCGCCGCGCTCGACGCGCTGGGCGTCGGCCGCGCCGACTTCGTGTGCCAGTCGCTCGGCGGGACGGTGGCGCTCGCGCTGGCCGCCCGCCGCCCCGACCGCGCCGGGCGGCTGGTCGTCCCCGGCCCCCAGCCGGTCACGGCGCCCTGCGGCGTCCGGTCCGACGCGGCGCTCGGCGCGCGGGCGCGGGCCGAGTACTACGGCGGTGATGGCCCTACTCCCGAGAAGATGCGGTCGCTGCTCTCCGCCCTGGAATGGCACGACCCGTCGCTGCTCCCGGACACGACTGTCCGGCTCCGGTACGAGGCCAGCGTCACCCCGGCGGCGCTCGCACTCGCCGCCGGCACCGCCCGCCGCGGCGTCCCCGAGGACCTCACCGCCGCACTGCCCGCCGTGCGGTCCCCCGTGCTGCTGCTGTGGGGCGAGCACGACCCGTTCGCCGGCCCCGCCTACGCGCACTCGCTCGCGGCCCGGCTCCCCCGCGCGGACGTCGCCGTCCTCGGCCGCACCGCGCACCACCCCGCCGAGGAGCGGCCCGCCGCGTACGCCGCGCTGGCCGCCGCCCACCTCGACGGGCTCCTGCCCTGACCGACCCACCTCCCGGAGGTTCCGCCATGTCACGCAAGTCGCGCAAACCCCTGCTCTGCACCGCCGCGGCGATCGGGCTCGGGCTCGCCGCCGCCGGGCCGCTCCGCCGCGCCGTCGGCCTCGCCTTCCTGTACGCCACCGGCACCGTCGTCCGCGACGAGCGTCCCGCTGCCCCGCCCGCGACGGCGTCCGCGACGGCGCCCGCAGCAGGGGGGCGCTGAGATGCCCCGCCGCCTCGATCCCCGGCGGCGCGCCTGGGTGGAGGCCGCCTGGAAGCAGATCGACGACCGGCGGCTCACCGACCTGATCGCCGAGATGGTGGACGTCCCGAGCCCGACCGGCGAGGAGGGCCCCCTCGCCCGCCGGCTCGCCGATCGGCTCGCCGAGTCCGGGCTCGACGGCCGCTACCAGCCGATCGACGACGACCAGGGCAACGCCACCGGGCGGCTGCGCGGCGACGGCACCGGCCCCGACCTGCTGCTGTACGCGCCCATCGACACCCTCACCGTCGGCACCGAGGAGGAGGACGTCCCGCAGGTCGGCCCGGAACTGCGCGCCGACATGCGCCCGGCCGCCGTGGTGGAGGGCGACTTCGTCATCGGGCTGGGCGCCAGCAACCCGAAGGGGCACGGCGCCGCCGTGATCGCCGCCGCGCGGGCGGTGGCGGCGGCCGGCGTCCCGCTGCGCGGCGACCTGCTGGTCGGCCTCGGCGCCGGCGGCATGCCCACCAACCGGCGCACCGTCCCGAGCGCCCGGCGCCACAACGCGGGCCAGGGCAACGGCTGCTCGTTCATGCTGGAGCAGGGCATGTGGGCCGACTACGCCGTCATCGCCAAGCCCGGCTGGACGGCCGCCTGGGAAGAGGTCGGCCTGTGCTGGTTCGACGTCCGCGTCCACGGCACCTACAGCTACGTCGGCAGCCGGCACCGGATGCCCTACCGCAACCCGATCGTGGACGCCGGGACCGTCGTCGCGGGCCTCGAGGCGTGGTTCCCCGAGTACGCCGCCCGGCACACCGGCGGGCTCGTCGCACCGCAGGGAAACGTCGGCGGCATCGAGGGCGGCTGGCGCCGGACGGCGTCGCTGTCCCCGGCGACCTGCCGCTTCCACGTCGACCTGCGGATCAGCCCGCGCACCACCCCCATGCAGGCCAAACGGGAGTTCGCCGAGGCGATCGGGACGATCCTCGCCGCGCACCCGGGCATCCGGCTCGACTGGGAGATGACGCTCGCGATCCCCGGCACCGAGACGCCCGAGGACGACTGGATCGTGCGCGCGGCCAAGACCGCGTGGGAGGAGTTGGAGGGACGGCCGCACGAGCCCATCCTCGCCAACAGCGGCGCCACCGACGCGAACATCCTGCGCGCCCGCGGCATCCCGACCGTCCGCACCGGGATGGACCGCATCGGGGACGACGCGCCGATGCGCCTCGACTTCCCCGCCGGGATGAACGTGGTGGACGTCCGCGAGGCCCGCAGGCTCGTGCGCGCCCTCGTCCACACGATCGTCGACACCTGCACCCGGACCCGCGACGAGATCGCGGAGGAGGCGCCATGAGCGAGATCGTCCTCGGCGTCGGGGCGTCGCACAGCACCCTGATGAACACGCACTGGGACGAGGTCGACCACCTGCCCGGCGCGCACCGGTTCCGCGACGGCCTCGCCGAGGCCCGGCGGCTCGTCGGCGCCGCGCGCCCCGACGCCGTCGTCGTCATCGGGTCGAACCACTTCCGGGGGTTCTTCCTCGACCTGATGCCCGCGTTCACCGTCGGGGTCGGCGAGGTGAACGGCGCGGGCGAGGCGGGCACCCCGGGCGGGCCGCTGCCGGTCGACGCCGTTCTCGCGCGCAGGATGGTGGACGGCCTGGTCGGCGCGGGCTTCGACCCCGCGTTCTCCCTCCGGCTGACCGTCGACCACGGCATCACCCACAGCCTCCAGTACCTGGTGCCCGACCTGGACGTGCCGATCGTCCCGGTCGTGGTGAACATGTTCGCGCCGCCGCTCCCGTCGCTGCGGCGCTGCCAGGCCCTCGGCGCGGCGATCGGCGAGGCGATCCGGTCCGACGGCGACGGGAAGCGCGTCGCGGTCATCGCGTCCGGCGGGCTGTCGCACCGGCTGCCCTGGCCCAAGTGGTACGACGCGCTCAGCGACGACGACCGGTTCCTCGTCGAGGCATGGCTGAACGGCCGCGACTCGTGGAGCGAGTACGAGGTCCGCCGCCGGCGGATCATCCGGGCCGCGGAACCCGACGTCAACCCGGAGTTCGACGCGTGGTTCCTCGACCTGCTCGCCCGCGGCGACCTCGACCCGGTCACCGCGATGAGCGACGCCGAGCTGACCGACCGCGCCGGCAACGGCGCCCAGGAGATCCGGTCCTGGATCGCGATGGCCGCGGCCGTCGGCCCCGCCACCGGCCGCACCCTCGCCTACGCCCCCGTCGACGCCTGGCTCACCGGCATGGGCGTCGCCGCGCTGCATCCCCGCACCACCACCCGACAGGAGACCCGACCGTGAGCATCTGGACCGACCTGACCGGCATCGACTTCGCCGTCCGCCACATCGACGTCGGCGGGCTCCGCACCCGCGCCCTCCAGGCCGGCGAGGGCGACGCGGTCGTCTTCCTGCACGGTACGAGCGGGCACCTGGAGGCGTTCGTCCGCAACATCCCGGCGCACTCCGCCCGCTACGCCTGCCACGCCGTCGACATGATCGGGCACGGCTACACCGACGGCACCGGCGAGCCGTACCGCATCCCCCGCTACGTCGAGCACGTGCTCGGCTACCTCGACGCCTGCGGGATCGAGCGGGCGCACTTCGTCGGGGAGTCGCTCGGCGGCTGGGTCGCCGCGCGGCTCGCCGCCGACCACCCCGGACGCGTCGGGCGGCTCACCCTCGTCGCGCCGGGCGGCACCGTCGCCAACCCGGCCGTCATGGAGCGCATCAAGACCAGCACCAGGGCCGCCGTCGCCACCGATGACGTCGGCCTCACCCGCGAGCGGCTGCACCTGCTGATGCGCGACCCGGCCGCCGACGTCTCCGAGGAACTGGTGGAGGTCCGGCATGCCATCTATCACCGGCCGCAGTTCGTGAAGGCCATCGACGACCTGCTCTGCCTCCAGGAAATGGAGAACCGCACCCAGGACCTGCTCACCCCCGAGCAGATGGGCCGCATCACCGCGCCGACCCTGATCGTGTGGGGAGCGCAGAACCCGTTCGGGGACGTCCCCGAGGCGCACCGCATGAACGCGTCCATCCCCGGCTCCCGGCTGGAGATCTTCGGCGAGTGCGGGCACTGGCCGCAGCACGAGCACGCCGACCGGTTCAACGCCCTCAACCTGGCGTTCCTCGCCGAGGACCGGGCATGAGCGCGGCCGTGCCCGCCGTCGGGATCCGCGTCCCGCCCTGCGTGCCCGGCGACCGGCTGGTGCGGACCGTGAGGCGGGCCGAGGAGGTGGGCTTCGACCAGGCGTGGTTCCCCGACTCGCAGTTGCTGTGGCGGGACGTGTTCACGAGCCTGACCGCCGCCGCCCTCGGCACCGAGCGGATCGGGCTCGGCACGGCCGTCACCAACTTCGCCACCCGGCATCCGGCCGTGCTCGCCTCCGCCGCCCGCAGCGTCGCCGAACTGGCCCCGGGCCGGTTCGTCCTCGGCGTCGGCGTCGGCAACAGCTCGGTCGGTCCGGTCGGCATGCGCCCCTCGACCGGCGCCGAGATGCGCGCCGGGATCGCCACGCTGCGCGCCCTCCTGGAGGGCCGCGACCACGACTTCGGCGGCACCGTGTCGCGGCTGCGGGACCCCGTGGAGGTGCCGGTCTTCATGGCCGCGAGCGGGCCGCGCAACCTGCGGCTCGCCGGGGAGATCGCCGACGGGGCCGTGCTGCTCAGCGGCGTCTCCCCCGCGACGCTGGCCGACGCGGCCGCCCGGGTCGCCGAGGGCGCGGACGCCGCGGGCCGCGCCCCGGTCCCGCTGGTCGCGTCCGCGTTCTGCGCGGTGACCGACGACGTGGAGCGCGCCGCCCGGCAGCTCAAGCCCATCTGCGCCGGGATCGCCCGGAACGGCGGCGGCACGGCGCTCGCGCTCGCGGGCGTCCACGTGGACGTGCCGGACCGCATCGAGGGCGTCTACCCCGACCTCGTCCACGCCGAGGACTGGGACGCGGCCGTGCGGATCTGCTCGCAGTGGGTCAGCGACGAGGCCGCCGCCGCGTTCGCCCGCGCGTTCTGCCTGTTCGGCACGGGCGAGGAGATCGCCGCCCGGCTGCGCGGCCTCGGCGCCGCCGGCGTCGGCGGCGTCTTCCTCCAGCACGTCGGCTCCTACGACCTGCCCGAGGACCTGATCGAGGCGGTCGGGCGGAGCGTCCTGCCGGCGCTGCGGGAGGGGGCGTGACGGTCCTCGCCGACCTGGCCGCCCGCGCGAGGC
>NZ_JBEYYT010000254.1:0-13538 GCF_040645715.1 Spirillospora sp. NPDC046719
CCGGCGAACGCGCGCGGCGCGGGCGACGGCATGAAGCTGCACCGCCGGACGCTCCGGCTCGGCGGGCGGGAGCACACGGTCATCGGGCTGCGGCCCGCCACGAAGGCGGGCTTCAGCACCAACCTGTTCCACGAGACCTGGCACGTGCTGTCCGACCAGCACGGCGCCCGCGTCCTCGCGCGGCTGCTATGGGGGCTGGCCTACCAGTCGCGGCCCGGCACGCTGCTCGTGATCGACCGGCCGTTCCTCACGCCGACGCCGTTCGACGCGGACCCGGCGGACCCGATCGTCCTGGTCCCGGCCTGGCACACCCCCTTCACCGCCGGACCGCCCGCGAGCTGGCGCGGCGCCTTCCGCTGCGGCGCCCGCCGGACGGCACCGTCCGGTGGCGGACGCACGGCCTCGACGCCGCTCTCGCCGACCCGCGCGGCTGGTTCCGCGAGCATCCGCCGCCCGGACCCGAGCGCGGACGGGTGAAGCGGACGCACGGGCTCGTCGCGCTCCTTCCGGCCCGTCCTGCCGAGGCGCGGGAGTGGGCGGTGCAGGCGGGATGGCTCGACGTCCGGAATCCCCACGGGATGGACTACGACCACCTCGGCGGGCAGTGCCGCTCCGCCGCGGGCGAGATCCAGGTCTTCCGCGACTTCCGGCGGCGGGTGAGCGTCGCCCGCCGCGCCCGCGCCGACGTGCTCGCACGCCCGGACGCCCCCGCCGACCCGGCGGAGCTGCGGCCGCTCGTCTGGGACCGGCACGGCGAGATCACGTGGGCGGAGGACGAGGCGGCGCGGCGCCGGCGGGCGGGCCGCCGCCGCCCGCCGGGGCGCCGCTGATCAGCCCAGCACGCGGTCGATGAACGCGGTGACGTCGCCGAGAACCTCGTCGCGGTTCGTCTCGTTGAACACCTCGTGGCGGGCGCCGGGATAGATCCGCTGGGTCAGGTCGGCGCCCCGGATCGCCTCGATCCCGACGAGGGTGCCGTCCAGCGGGACGAGCCGGTCGTCGCCGCCGTGCACGTGCAGGGTGGGGAGCGCGCCGAGCGAGCCGTGCTCGTTGATGGCGCGGAGGCAGGTGTCCAGGGCTCGGACGGTCGGCTTCTTGAACGGGCCGTGCCACACCAGCGGGTCCTCGGTGTAGGCCTTCCCGACGGCCGGGTCCCGCGACAGCGTCGCGGTGTCGATCGGCTCGTCGGGCATCTCGTCGAGGGGGAGCAGGTCGTCCACGACGAACCAGCGGCCCAGGACGGGGCCCGACAGCACCAGCGCGGCCAGAGTGTCGCCGTGGACCTGCGCGTAGCGGGCGGCGATGAGCCCGCCCATGGAGTGCCCGATCAGCACGACCGGCAGGCCGGGGTGGTCGCCGCGGGCCGCCTCGACGACGGTGTGCAGGTCGGCGACGACGTCCTCGAAGTCCTCGATGAGCACCCGGTCGCCCGCCGAGCGGCCGTGCCCCATGTGGTCGGGACCGCACACGGTCGCGCCGTGGCGGACCAGCGCGTCCGCGACGTGCTCGTAGCGTCCGAGGTGCTCGCCGTAGCCGTGCGCCAGGACCGCGACGTAACGGGGCTCGCCGTCCGACCAGATCCGTGCCGTGATCGCGCCCCGTGTGCCCGCGAACTCCCACTCCCGTGCCGCCGTCACCCGTACCTCCTCGTCCGAACCGGCCATGCCCGCAGCCCGTGATGCGACGGATCGGCGATCGCCGCAATAGGCTGGACCGATCGACCGTAACCCGGACGGCCCGCCCACCGGGCCGTCCGCCCGGCAGGAAGGGGCGCCCGTGCTGGTCGACACCTTCGGTCGTACCGCGACGGACCTGCGGGTCTCGCTCACCGACCGGTGCAACCTCCGGTGCTCGTACTGCATGCCGCCCGAGGGCCTGGACTGGCTGCCCAAGCCGGAGCTGCTCACCGATGACGAGGTGGTGCGGCTCGTCGGCCTCGCGGTCGGCGAGCTGGGCGTCACCGAGGTCCGCTACACCGGCGGCGAGCCGCTGCTGCGGCGCGGGCTGCCGGACATCGTGCGGCGCACGGCCGAGCTGGAGCCGCGCCCGGAGATCTCCCTGACCACCAACGGGATCGGGCTCGCGCGGCTGGCGGGGCCGCTCGCCGCCGCCGGCCTCGACCGGGTGAACGTGTCGCTGGACACCCTCGACCCGGCGACCTTCAAGCGGCTGGCGCACCGCGACCGGTTCGCGGACGTCCTCGCCGGGCTGGAGGCGGCGCGCGCCGCGGGCCTCGAACCCGTCAAGATCAACGCGGTGCTGATGCGGGGGATCAACGACCATGAGGCCCCCGCGCTGCTGCGCTTCTGCCTGGAGCACGGCTACCGGCTGCGGTTCATCGAGCAGATGCCGCTGGACGCCCAGCACGGCTGGACCCGGCAGGACATGATCACCGCGGACGAGATCCTCGAGCGGCTGTCCGCGGAGTTCGACCTGGCGCCGGACACCGGCCACGACCGCGGCAGCGCGCCCGCCGAGACGTTCGCGATCGGCGGCGGCCCCGAGACCGTCGGCGTCATCGGGTCGGTGACCCGGCCGTTCTGCGGCGCGTGCGACCGCGTCCGGCTGACCGCGGACGGCCAGGTCCGCAACTGCCTGTTCGCGACCGAGGAGTCCAACCTGCGCGACGCGATGCGGGCCGGCGCGGCCGACGAGGAGATCGCCGACCGCTGGCGGACGGCGGTGCGGGCCAAGCGGGCCGGGCACGGCATCGACGACCCGGCGTTCCTGCAGCCGGCCCGGCCGATGTCCGCCATCGGCGGCTGACCCCCGTGCCCTCCGGCGCGGTGCCCGTCGGCGGGGTGCCCTCCGATCCGGTGCCCTCCGATCCGGTGGCCATCGACGCGGTGCTGCTCGCGGGCGGCCGCGCCCGGCGGCTCGGCGGCGCCGACAAGCCCGCCGCGAGGGTCGGTGGCCGCGCCCTGATCGAGTGGGTCGCCGCCGCGGCGTCCGGCGCGTCCCGGACGATCGTCGTCGGGCCGCCGCGGGACGTGCTGCCGGGCGCCGTCCGGGTCCGCGAGGACCCGCCCGCCGCCGGGCCGGTGCCCGCGCTGAGGGCGGGCCTGGCCGAGGTGCGCGCGCCCTGGGTCGCGCTGCTCGCCGCCGACCTGCCGTTCCTCCGTCCCGTCCACATCGCCGCGCTGCTGCACGCGGTGGGGGAGCGCGACGGGGCCGTGCTGGTGGACGGCGAGGGCCGCGAGCAGTGGCTCGCCGGATGCTGGCGCACCGCCCGCCTGCGCGACGCGCTCGCCGCCTACACCGGTGCCTCGCTGCGCGGCGTCCTCGGCCCGATCGGCCCGGCAGAGGTCGCGCTCCCCGCCGGGGAGCGGCCCCCGTGGTACGACTGCGACACGCCCGAGGACCTCGCCCGCGCCGACGGCCTCGCCAGGCCGGACGTGCTTTGACCGTGCGAGAGTGGGCATCGTACGTCGACGCGTTGAAGGGGGACGCCCATGTCCGTACTGGAGGACTGGATGACCGCGGTCTGCGATGAGCTCGGCCTGGAACGGGGCGACATCGACCGCGACCTCGTGCTCGACCTGGCCCGCGACGTCGCGCACGGGGTGGCGCGTCCGGGCGCGCCGCTCACCGCCTACCTCCTCGGCCTCGCGGTCGGCCGCGGCGCCCCCGCCCGGGACGCCGCCGCCCGGCTGACGGAGCTGGCCGAGGCCTGGGGCGCCGAACCCGCCGAGCCCTCCGCGGACGCCGGGGCGCCGGCGGGGCAGGGCGACGTGCCCGAGCAGGCCGGCGAGCGCGTCCTCGACGAGGCCTAGGAGCCCCGCCGGCCGCCCGCTCCGGACCTCAGGCGTCGCGGTCCTCGACCGGCACCACGTCCTTGAGGAAGTCGCGGCGGTCGAGGAACGCCGACAGGCTCTCGCGGTGCTCGTCGCAGGCGAGCCAGATCTTCCGCCGGTCCGGGGTGTGGATCTTCGGGTTGTTCCAGCGCAGCGCCCAGACCGCCGCGGCGCGGCAGCCCTTGGCGGAGCACTGCAGTTCGTCGGGGTCGGAGCCCGGTGGGGATGCGGTCACCACGCAACTGTGGCACAGCGGCCGGTGCGCCCGGTGCGCCGGGTTTGGTGCGGTGATCTTCGGAAAGGAGATCGCTCGTGCGGACGGAGGCCACGGCGGGGGCCGACCAGGAGGGCGGGGTGCAGCGTCCCTGGCGGGCGCTGTCGGTCTGCCTCGTCGCCGCGTTCATGACGCTGCTGGACGTCAGCATCGTCAACGTCGCGCTCCCGTCGATCAAGCAGGGGCTGCACGCCTCGGAGGCGGGCCTGCAGTGGATCCTGTCGGGGTACGCGCTGACCTTCGGGTTGGTGCTCGTCCCGGCCGGGCGGCTCGGCGACGCGCGCAGCCGCCGCGCGGTGTTCATGACGGGCCTGGCGCTGTTCACCGCGGCCAGCGCGCTGGCCGGCATCGCGCCGACCATGACGTGGCTCGTGCTGGCCCGCCTCCTCCAGGGCGTCGCGGGCGGCATCCTCAACCCGCAGGTCGCCGGCCTCATCCAGCAGCTGTTCCAGGGCGGCGACCGGGGCCGGGCGTTCGGTGCGCTCGGCGCGGTCATCGGGATCGCGACGGCCGCCGGGCCGCTGCTGGGCGGCGGCATCATCGCGCTCGCCGGTCACGCGGAGGGCTGGCGCTGGGTGTTCTACGTCAACATCCCGGTCGGAGTGGCGGCGCTGTTCCTGGCGTGGCGGCTGCTGCCGCCGCCGGTGCGCGGCGAGAAGCAGGGCCTCGATCCGCCCGGCGTGCTGCTGCTCGGCGCGGGCGTGGTGTGCGTGCTGCTCCCGCTCGTCCAGCAGCAGCAGTGGCACGGCGACCTCAAATGGCTGCTCGTCCTCGCGGGCGCGCTGCTGATCGCGGCGTTCGTCTGGTGGGAGCGGCGGGCTCGCGCGCCGATGGTGGACCTCGGGCTGTTCCGGCTCCGCTCGTACGCGCTGGGGTCGGCGATCGCGCTGCTGTACTTCGCGGGGTTCACCGCGATCTTCTTCATCTTCACGCTGTACCTGCAGAACGGCCTGTCCTACAGCGCGCTGGAAGCGGGCCTGGCCATCACCCCGTTCGCGGTCGGGTCGGGTGTGGCGGCGGCCGTCGGCGGGCGCATCGTGGCGAAGTACGGGCGCCCGCTCGTCGCCGCCGGCCTCGCGGTGGTGGCGGTGGGGCTGGCCGCCGCGTGGGTCGCGGTCGAGCTGGAGCCGGGACGGGGCGTGGGGATCGCGACCGCGCTGCCGCTGCTGTTCGCCGGCTGCGGCAGCGGCCTCGTCATCGCCCCGAACCAGACCATCACGCTGTCGGAGGTGCACTACACGCAGGGCGGCAGCGCCGCCGGCGTGCTGCAGACCGGGCAGCGGGTCGGCACCGCGACGGGGATCGCGGCGGTCGGGTCGGTGTTCTTCTCGGCCCTGGCCAGCACGCACGGCGACTGGGCCGGGGCGTTCCGCCGCGGCCTCATCGTCATCCTGGTGTTCGTCATGCTGGCGCTGGCGGCGGCCGTCGCCGACCTGGCGGCCGGCCGGCGGGGGGGGGGGGGGCCCCCCCCCCCCCCCACACCCTCCTCGGGGTTTGCGCCGGGGGGGGGGGGGCGCGGCCCGCCCCCCCCCGGCCGCCGCCCCCCCGCGCCCGGTCAGCGGCGGTCGCGCAGCGCGAGGCGCAGGAGCACGGCCAGGCCCGCGAGGGCTGCTGACGCCGCGCCCGCCAGCGCCAGGTTCTGCCGCCGGATGCGGGCCGGGATCCGCGCGTACGGCATCGTCGAGAACGACACCAGCTCGTACCGCGAGACGTACCGGCCCGCGAGCCGCCGCTCCAGGGCGTGCGTCGCCGCCTGCTTCGCCCGGTAGACGGGGGACGACACGCGGTCGCGCATCTCGATGAAGTTGTCCAGCGCCATCTCGGCGATCGCGTCGGTGTTGGGCTTGCGGCGCTCCTCGTAGAGCGCCAGCGCGCGCGCCCAGTCGCCGCCGGTCTCCGTCAGGCACCGGTCGATCTCGATGCAGTCCTCGAACGCGCAGTTGGCGCCCTGCCCGAAGAACGGGACGATCGCGTGCGCGGCGTCGCCGAGCAGCGCGACGATCGCGCCGTCGCCCCGCCGCGTCCACGGCCGGCACCGGACGGTCACCAGCGACCCGACCGGGTTGCGCTCGTAGTCGTCCACCAGGTCGGGGATCAGGCCCGCGACGTCCGGGTAGTGCTCGGCGAAGTACGCCGTGACCTTCCCGGGGGAGTCCAGCGCCGCGAGGTCGGACTTGGGCCAGAACAGCGTGCAGGTGAACGAGCGGTCCAGGTTCGGCAGCGCGATCATCATCGAGGTGCCGCGCGGCCAGATGTGCAGCGCGTCCGGATCGAGCGCGAAGTCGCCGTCGCGCGGCGGGACGGTCAGCTCCTTGTACCCGTGCTCCAGGAAGTCGGCGTCCTCGTTCAGCCCGAGGGACCGGCGCACCGCGCTGTACGCGCCGTCCCCGGCGAGGACGACGTCCGCGGCCTCGGTGCCGCCGTCCTCCAGCAGCAGCGCCCCGGCCTGGACGTCCACGCCGGTGACGCGCTGGGAGAAGCGCAGCGTCACGCCGGGCGTGGCCTCCGCGGTGTCCAGCAGCGATTCGTTGAGCTGGGCGCGGCTGATGGAGTTGATCGCGCGCCGGCCGTCGGCGCTGTAGGGCTGGAAGTTCTGCTCCCGGCCGAGCGGGTGCACCATCCGCCCGTGCATCGGCAGCGCCTGCTTCAGCGACCGGTCCCGCAGCCCCACCTGCTCAAGGGCGGCGAGCCCGCGCGCGGAGATCGCCAGGTTGATCGACCGGCCCCGCTCGGCGCCCGCGATCCGCGGGTCGGGCCGCCGCTCGTAGACCGTCACCTCGATGCCGCGGCGGCCGAGCAGCACCGCGAGCAGGCAGCCCGCGAGGCCCGCGCCGACGATCGCGACCCGCTTGTCCCGCCGCTCAGCCGCCATGGGCGGGCTCCTCCCCGGCGGTGGGCTGCTCGGTCTGCGAGCGGACCTCCCACAGGTCGGGGAACGCGGGCGCGAACAGCGTCGAGCGCAGGTAGTCGGCCCCGGCGGAGCCGCCCGTGCCGATCTTGGCGCCGATGGTCCGCTCGACCATCTTCAGGTGCCGGTACCGCCACTCCTGGACGCCCTCGTCGACGTCCACGAGCGCCTCGCACACCTCGGCGGCGGGCCCGTTCTCGTCGGCGTAGACCGCCAGCAGCACCTGCTGGACGGCCTCGTCCGGCTCCCACGGCAGGGACGTGTCGCGCTCCAGCGCCTCGCGGGGGACGGGGTGGCCCTGCACGGCGAGGTAGCGCAGCAGCGAGTCGAACATGGACGGCCGGGACACCGCGTCGCGCAGCCGCTCGTCGCCGCGCAGAACCGACGCGGGGAACTCGCGCCGGCCGAGGACGGCCTCGATCTCGCGGAACTGGTCGCTCTGGAACCCGCTGGAGGTGCCGAGCGCGTCCCGGAACGCGGCGAACTGCCGGGGCGTCATCGTCTCCAGCACGTCCAGCTGCCCGACCACCGTCTTGAGGATCTTGGCGATCCGGCGCGCGGTGTGCAGCGCGCCCGCGCTGCCGCCCGCCTCCAGCCGGCGCTGCAGCAGCGCGGACTCGTGCAGGATCTGCTTGAACCACAGCTCGTAGACCTGATGGATGATCACGAACAGCAGCTCGTCGTGCGCGTCGGTCTCGGGCTCCTGGCAGGACAGGAGCCGTTCTAGCCGCAGGTAACCGCCGTACGTCATCGTCGGCGAATCCGCCATCACCGCCTCCTTGCGACACAACGGATGTGACCCGCAGCATATTGGATCGTTCCGCCCATTCGACCGCTGGGTGCGCACGCGACGTACATATCCGGCAATCCGCCCACGGGTGACCGGGCGGCGCCTCCGGCGGGGCTCACCAGGAGCGGAGCGACCGCCGGAAGATGCCCGCGATGTCGTCCTCGGTGACCGGGCGCGGCGACGCCACCAGCAACCGCTGCTGCCGCATCGTCCCCTCGACCAGGTCGGGGATGTCCGCCTCTCCGTAGCCCACGCCCGCGATCCCGTCCGGGATGCCGATGTCGCGCATCAGGCCGAGCAGCGCGCGCGGCAGGTGCTCGGCCGGGTCGTCCGGGCGGTCCATCTCCGGGGCGAGCAGCTCGGCGGCGCGGACGTGGCGCTCCGGACGCGCCTGGAAGGTGAACCGGAACGCCTCGGGCGCGGTGAGCGACACCGACATCCCGTGCGGGACCATCGGCTCGCCGTCCGGGTACCCGTCCGGACGGAAGTCCCTGACCTGCCCGGCGATCGGATAGGCGTTGGCGTGCGGGATGTGCACGCCCGCGTTCCCGAACCCGAGCCCCGCGAACGTGGCGGCCAGCGCCATGTCGGCGCGGGCCCTGCGGTCCTCGCCGTCCCGGACGGCCGCGCGGAACGAATGGGCGATCAGGCCGAGCGCCCGCTCGGACCACATGTCCGACACCGGGTTCGCGCCGCAGTACGGGACGCGCTGCTCGGGCCGCTTGCGCTCGTACGCGTCGTACGGCTTGGCGGTGTAGCTCTCCAGGGCGTGGCACACGATGTCCATCCCGGACGACGCGGTCACCCCCGACGGCTGCGTCACCATCAGGTCGGGGTCGACGACGGCGAGCGCGGGGCGCATGCGCGGATGGCTGATGCCCGTCTTGACCCGCAGGTCCAGGACGTCCAGGACGCAGACGGTCGTGCTCTCGGCTCCGGTCCCGGTCGTGGTGGGGACGGCGACGAGCGGCAGCAGCGGCCGCTCCGGCGCCCGTCCCGCGCCGACCGGCGGGTTCAGGTACTCGGCGAGGTCGCCGTCGTTCGTGGTGAGCAGGTCGACGGCCTTGGCGGTGTCGATGCTCGACCCGCCGCCCACCGCGACGAACGCGTCGTACGGCCCCGTCTCCCGCGCGTGCTCGACCGCCTCGCGCATGCTCGCGTCCGTCGGCTCGACGCGGACGCGGTCGAACACCGCCGCCTCGATCCCGTACGCCTTCATCGCGTCGGCGACCCGCTGCGGCCCGCCGGTCGCGGCGACGCCCGGGTCGGTCACCACGAGGACCCGCCGCGCGCCGTACTGCGCGAGGTCGTGGCCGATCTCGTCGGACGCGCCCGTGCCGAACTTCAGCTGCGGCGCGCCGTAGGTGAAGACCGTCTCGTTCGCCATGCCCGCCCCCTCGATGCCGGTACCGCTGATCGTTCCCACCGTGTCACCGCCCGGACGGGCCGGGCAAGGCGGGGCCGGGGCCGGGGCGCCCCGGCGCGGGCCGGCTACTCGTCGGGCAGCTCGCCCACCGAGACGCGGACGGCGCGCAGCGCCGCGGTGATCTCGGCGGCGCGCTCGGCGGGCAGCGCGGCGATGCCGAAGCCGGCCTCGTTGAGCGCGGCGGTGGCCTCCTCGGCGAGGTCGCGGCCCGCCGGGGTGATCGTGGCGAGCACGACGCGGCGGTCGTCGGGGGAGGGGGCGCGGCCGACGAGCCCGCGCCGCTCCAGCCGCCCGATCACGTTGGTGACCGACGCCGGGTGGACCATGAGACGAGTGCCCATCTTCCCCATGGGAAGGGTGCCCCTGCGGGTGAAGGCGAGGAGCCGGAGCGCCTCGTAGGCGGCGAAGGTGAGCCCGTGCGGCTTCAGCACCGCCTCGATCCGGCTGAGCAGCAGCTGCTGCGCCCGCATCACCGAGGTCACGGCCGCCATGTGGTCGGCGTGCTCGGGCCAGCGGGCGCTCCACTGCCGGTGGGCCTCGGAGATGGGGTCGGGGGTGTCGGGCACCGCCCCACCGTAAGGCGTCTTGACCTCGTCGCGCACGGAAACTATTTTAACTTCCAAATATTGGATGTCCAAAGGTTGAGGTGGGGGACGTGACCGGACCGCTCCACAAGCCGGTGCACCCGGTGCGCTTCGTGACGGCCGCCGCGCTGTTCGACGGGCACGACGCGGCGATCAACATCATGCGGCGGATCCTGCAGTCGCAGGGCGCCGAGGTGGTGCACCTGGGCCACGACCGGTCCGTCCGCGAGGTCGTCGACGCCGTGCTGGAGGAGGACGCGCAGGGCGTCGCCATCAGCTCCTACCAGGGCGGCCACGTCGAGTACTTCGAGTACCTGTCGCGCAGCCTCAAGGAGGCGGGCGCCGAGCAGGTGCGGGTGTTCGGCGGCGGTGGCGGCGTGATCGTGCACGAGGAGATCGCCCGGCTCGCGGACGCGGGCGTGCGGATCTTCTCCCCGGAGGACGGGCAGCGGCTCGGCCTGCCCGGCATGATCAACGAGCTGGTGCGGGACTGCGACGTCGACCTGGCGGACGAGCCCGTCCCGGCGGAAGCGGTCGTGGCGGGCGACCGGCGCGCCCTCGCCCGCACCATCACCTGCCTGCAGGCCGGGAAGCTGGCGGCCGCCGACCGCGCGGCCCTCGCCGACGCGGCGTCCGGCCGGCGCGTCCCGGTGCTCGGCATCACCGGCACGGGCGGCTCCGGCAAGTCGTCGCTCACCGACGAGCTGGTCCGCCGGCTGCGCGTCGACCAGGGCGACCGGCTGCGCGTCGCGGTGCTGGCCGTCGACCCGACCCGGCGGCGCGGCGGCGGCGCCCTGCTCGGCGACCGCATCCGGATGAACTCCCTGGACGGCGACAAGGTCTTCTTCCGGTCGCTGGCCACCCGCGGCGCCCGCGAGCTGCCCGAGGGCATCGAGGACGTCCTCACCGCGGTGAAGGCCGCGGGATACGACCTGATCATCCTGGAGACGCCGGGGATCGGGCAGGGCGACGCCGCGATCGTCCCGCTGGTGGACGTCTCGCTGTACGTGATGACGCCGGAGTTCGGCGCCGCGTCCCAGCTCGAGAAGATCGACATGCTCGACTTCGCCGACGTCGTGGCGATCAACAAGTTCGAGCGGCGCGGCGCCGAGGACGCCCGCCGCGACGTGTCCCGGCAGCTCGTCCGCAACCGGGAGGCGTTCGGGCAGCGGCCCGAGGACATGCCGGTGTTCGGCACCAGCGCCGCCACCTTCAACGACGACGGCGTCACCGCGCTCTACCAGCACCTCGGCGGCATGCTCGCCGAGCACGGCCTGACCCTGCGGGACGGCGCGCTGCCGCACGTCGACACCAGGGTGTCGACCGGCGCCGCCACGATCATCCCGCCGGCCCGCGTCCGGTACCTGTCCGACATCGCCGAGACCGTCCGCGGCTACCACGCCGACACGGCCGCGCAGGCCGAGGCGGTCCGGCGGGTGCAGCGCCTCGACGAGGTCCGCGCCGAGCTGACCGACGCGTCCGAGGTCGAGGGGCTGCTGGAGAAGGCCCGCCGCGACGTCGCCCCGGAGAACGCGGCCCTGATCGAGGGCTGGCCGGCCGTGGTCGAGTCCTACTCCGGCGACGAGCAGGTCGTGAGGATCCGCGACAAGGAGCTGCACACCAGGCTGACCCGCGAGTCGCTGTCGGGCAGCCGGATCCCGCGCGTCGCGCTGCCCCGCTACACCGACCACGGCGAGCTGCTGCGGTTCCTGCGCTCGGAGAACCTGCCCGGGAAGTTCCCGTTCACCGCCGGGGTGTTCCCGTTCAAGCGTGACAACGAGGACCCGGCGCGGATGTTCGCGGGGGAGGGCGACCCGTTCCGCACCAACCGCCGCTTCAAGCTGCTGTCGGAGGGCCAGCCCGCCACCCGCCTGTCCACCGCGTTCGACTCGGTCACCCTGTACGGCCGCGACCCCGACGAGCGTCCCGACGTGTACGGCAAGGTCGGCACGTCCGGCGTCTCGATCGCGACGCTCGACGACATGAAGGCGCTCTACGACGGGTTCGACCTGTCGTCGCCGACCACGTCGGTGTCGATGACCATCAACGGGCCCGCGCCGACGATCCTCGCGTTCTTCCTCAACACCGCGATCGACCAGGGCATCGACGCGTTCCGCGAGGAGCACGGGCGCGAGCCGTCCGCCGAGGAGGCCGCCGGGATCCGGGCGCGGGTGCTGTCCACCGTGCGCGGCACCGTCCAGGCCGACATCCTCAAGGAGGACCAGGGCCAGAACACCTGCATCTTCTCCACCGAGTTCTCGCTGCGGATGATGGGCGACATCCAGGAGTGGTTCATCGCCAACAAGGTCCGCAACTTCTACTCGGTGTCCATCTCCGGCTACCACATCGCCGAGGCCGGCGCGAACCCCATCAGCCAGCTCGCGTTCACGCTCGCCAACGGGTTCACCTACGTCGAGTCGTACCTGGCGCGCGGCATGGACATCGACGACTTCGCGCCGAACCTGTCGTTCTTCTTCTCCAACGGCATGGACCCCGAGTACAACGTGCTCGGCCGCGTCGCCCGCCGCATCTGGGCCGTCGCCATGCGGGACCGCTACGGCGCCAACGAGCGCAGCCAGAAGCTGAAGTACCACGTGCAGACCTCGGGGCGCTCCCTGCACGCGCAGGAGATGCACTTCAACGACATCCGCACGACGCTCCAGGCGCTCATCGCCATCTACGACAACTGCAACAGCCTGCACACCAACGCCTACGACGAGGCCGTCACCACGCCCACGGCCGAGTCGGTCCGGCGCGCGCTCGCGATCCAGCTCATCATCAACCGCGAGTGGGGCCTGGCGATGAACGAGAACCCGCTGCAGGGGTCGTTCATCATCGACGAGCTGACCGACCTGGTCGAGGAGGCCGTCCTCGCCGAGTTCGACCGGATCAGCGAGCGCGGCGGCGTCCTCGGCGCGATGGAGACCGGCTACCAGCGCGGCCGCATCCAGGACGAGTCGATGCTGTACGAGCAGCGCAAGCACGACGGGTCGCTGCCGATCGTCGGCGTCAACACCTTCCGCCTCCCCGATGCGGGCGACGGGACGCCGGACACGATCGAGCTGGCCCGCGCCACCGAGGACGAGAAGCGCTCGCAGCTGGAGCGGGTCCGGTCCTACCAGGCCGCGCACCGCGGCGACGCCGAGACGGCCCTCGCCGAGCTCAAGGAGGCCGCGCGGTCGGGCGGGAACGTGTTCGCGGTGCTGATGGACGCGGCGCGGGTGTGCAGCCTCCAGCAGATCACCGACGCGTTCTTCGAGGTCGGCGGCCAGTACCGCCGCAACGTCTGAGCGCCGCGCCGCATGGCCGCCCGCGACGACACCGGCGCGCCCGTTCCCGTTCCGGAGCGGGTGCGCCGCGTCGTGTCGATCGTGCCGTCGCTGACCGAGACGGTCGCGGTGACCGCCCCCGGCCTCCTCGCCGGCGCCACCGACTGGTGCACGCATCCCGAGGGCCTCGACGTCCCGCGGGTGCGCGGCACGAAGAACCCGGACCTGGAGCGCATCAGGGAGCTGCGGCCCGACGTCGTCCTCGGCAACACCGAGGAGAACCGCCCCGCCGACGTCGAGGCGCTGCGCGCCGCGGGCGTCGCGGTGTGGATGACCGAGATCCGCACCGTGGACGAGGCGCTGGCGTCGCTGCGGCGGATGCTCACGACGGCGTGCCGCGTCCCCGTCCGGGGCTGGCGGGACGAGGCGGCCCGCGTCTGGGCCGCCGTGACGCCCGGCGAACCGCGCGCCGCCGTCGTCCCGGTCTGGCGGC
>NZ_JBEYYT010000255.1:0-13534 GCF_040645715.1 Spirillospora sp. NPDC046719
CCGGGCTCGGTGCGGAGCCCGGCCCGCCGCTACTGGGTCTGGTCGGTCGGGCGGATGAGGAGTTCGTTGACCGCGACGTGCTCGGGCTGGGTGACCGCGTAGACGACGGCGTCCGCGATGTCCCCGGGCTGGAGGGTCCGCATGGAGGCCGCCATCTCCCGCGCGAGCGCCCGGTGCCCGGGGTCGGCGATGTGGTCGACCAGTTCGGTGGCGACGAAGCCCGGTTCGACCAGCACGACGCGCACGCCCTGCGCGGTGACCTCCTGCCGCAGCGCCTCGGCGAAGGCGTTGACGCCGAACTTGGTGGCGGCGTAGGCGCCGGCGGTGGCCGTGGCGGTCCGCCCCGAGGTCGAGGAGACCTGCACGACGGTGCCCCTGCGCTCCAGCAGGTGCGGCAGCGCCGCGTGGACCGCGTACATCGACCCGAGCAGGTTGGTCTCGACCATGCGCCTCCAGTCGGCGGTGTCCGCGCTCGCGACCGGGCCGTTGAGCATCACCCCCGCGTTGTTGACCAGGACGTCCAGGCCGCCGAACCGGTCGACGGTCGCCGCGACCGCGGCGCGGACCGACGCCTCGTCGGTCACGTCCAGGTCCAGGGCCAGCACCTCGCCGGGCGCCTTGCCCGCCAGGGCCGCCAGCCGGTCGGCGCGCCGGGCGCCCGCCGCGACGGCGGCCCCCTCGGCCGACAGGGCCAGCGCGGTCGCCTCGCCGATGCCCGACGAGGCCCCCGTGACCAGGACGACCTTCCCGTCCAACGTGCTGCTCATGACGCATCCCTCCGGCTCAGGCAGGCGGGGCCGCGATCGGCGCCGTTCGGTGCTCCGAACGGCCCTCCGGCGCCCCACCGGCGTCTCCGCCTCGATCGACTCGCAGTTGCCGGTAGCTGAGATCGGGTAGCACGCCCACTTGTGACGACCGCGCGGTGCCGGCCGAGGCGCGGTTCGTCCACATCGCCGACTGGAGCTCGGGCGCCGCCCTCGACAAGGCCACCGCGCGTCAGCCGGCGAGGTGCTCCAGCGAGCGCAGCGGGACCGGCAGCCAGGACGGCCGGTTCCGCGCCTCGTACCGGATCTCGTAGACCGCCTTGTCGAACTCGAACGCCCGCACCAGCGCCGCGTGCGCGGCCGGGTCGGGGCCGCCCGCCGCCGCGTACCCGGCGCAGAACGCGTTCCGGTTCCGCTCCGCCCAGGCGCGGGCGCGCTGCTCCAGCATGTCCGCCGTGCCCGGCGCGAGGTTCCCGTCCGAGGCGATCAGGAACCGCGCCGCGTACTCGAACGAGCGCAGCATCCCGGCGACGTCGCGGAGCGGGTGCGCGGGCGCGCGCCGCTCCGCGGGCGCCCGCGCCGGCTCGCCCTCGAAGTCCAGCAGCACCCAGCCGGTGTCGGTGCGCATCACCTGGCCGAGGTGGTAGTCCCCGTGCACCCGCTGGAACTGCAGCCCCCCGGCCGCCGCCGCGACCTCGCCGAACGCGGCGCGGATGGCGGGGGCGTGCGGGCGCAGCTGCGGGACGGCCTCGGCGACCGCGTCGAGCTGGTCGTTCATCCCGGCGGCCAGCGCGCGCAGCCGCTCGGCGGGCACGGTCGTCACGCCGAACGCGCGGGCGAGGTCGCTGTGCACCTGCGCGGTCGCGGCGCCGAGCCGCTCGGCCTCGGCGGCGAAGTCGCCGCCCGCCGCGCCCGGGTCGTCGGTGGTGAGCGCGGCCTGCGCGTCGGGCGGGCCGGGCGGTAAGGGCTGGGCGAACCAGTCGCGGACGCTGGTGAGCGCGAGCTGCCAGCCGTCGGTCGCGCTGCGCAGGTACTCCGACAGCAGCGCGAGCGTGACGGGTTCGCCGCCGCCGGTGCCGTCACCGCCGGGTGCCAGTTCGATCCAGCCGTGCACGGCGGGGACGTGCTCGCAGCCGGCGCGGGTCAGCGCGAGGTTGACCTCCAGGTCGGGGTTCACGCCGGGCGCGAGCTTGCGGAACAGCTTGCACATGTACGCGTCGCCGAAGACGAGCGAGGTGTTGCTCTGCTCGGCGGTGGACGGCGCGCCGTCCAGGTCGGTGCGGATGCCGGTGCCGGGCGCGCGCCGGAAGCGCAGCGGCCCGATGACGGACTCGCCCGCCATGTGGGCGAGCAGCGGCCGGGTCAGCTCGGGGTCGTGGGCGGCGTCGTAGGCGTGGCCGGTGATCCCGGTCGCCCCGGCGAGCAGGCCGATCTCGTGGGGGCGCAGGCGCTCGGGCAGGTCGCGGCGGACGCCGAGCAGGACCTGGTAGTGCTCGGTGGCGCCGTTCTGGCGGACGTCGAGGACGAGGTGGTGCAGCCCCGGCTCCCCGGTCCGCAGCTCGGTCGCGGTGCCGATCGACAGGTCCTCGATGGGGCTGTCCTTGCCGCCGAACCAGCGCTGCCGGGGCAGCCAGCCGGCCAGCAGCCGGACGAGGGACGGGTCTCCTCCTTGGCCTGGACCGCCGGGCACGGCTACACCACCCTCTCGTCGCCCGGCTCGTCGGGCGGGGGCGGCAGCAGGAACCAGTAGAAGCCGTGGCCGGGGAGGGTGAGCAGGTAGGGCAGTTCGCCGATGGCGGGGAACTGCACGCCGCCCATGCACTCGATCGGCGTCGAACCGCGGAACCGCCGCAGGTCCAGCTCCACCGGCTGCGGGAAGCGCGACAGGTTGTTCACGCACAGGACCGTGTCGGTGCCGCCCCACTGGTTGGTGTCCCCGTTCCCGATCTCGCGGGTGAAGGCGAGGACGGAGGGGTTGGAGGCGGACAGTTCGACGTAGGTGCCGACGCCGAAGACGGGGTGGCGCTGCCGGATCTCGATCATCTTGCGGGTCCAGTGCAGGAGTGATCCGGGGTTGTTGACCTGGGCTTCGACGTTGACGGCCTGGTAGCCGTAGATGGGGTCCATGATGACGGGCAGGTAGAGGCGTGCGGGGTCGCATTGGGAGAAGCCGGCGTTGCGGTCGGGGGTCCATTGCATGGGGGTGCGGACGGCGTCGCGGTCGCCGAGCCAGATGTTGTCGCCCATGCCGATTTCGTCGCCGTAGTACAGGACGGGTGAGCCGGGCAGGGAGAGGAGGAGGGCGGTGAACAACTCCAACTGGTTGCGGTCGTTGTCCAGGAGGGGTGCCAGGCGGCGGCGGATGCCGATGTTGGCTTTCATGCGGGGGTCTTTGGCGTATTCGGTGTACATGTAGTCGCGTTCTTCGTCGGTGACCATCTCCAGGGTGAGTTCGTCGTGGTTGCGCAGGAAGATGCCCCATTGGCAGGATTCGGGGATCTTGGGGGTCTGGGCCATGATCTCGGAGATGGGGTAGCGCTGTTCGCGGCGGACGGCCATGAAGATGCGGGGCATGACGGGGAAGTGGAAGGCCATGTGGCATTCGTCGCCGCCGGCGCCGGGGTCGCCGAAGTACTCGACGACGTCGGCGGGCCATTGGTTGGCTTCGGCGAGCAGGACGCGGTCGGGGTAGAGGCGGTCGACCTCGGCGCGGACGCGTTTGAGGTAGGCGTGGGTTTCGGGGAGGTTCTCGCAGTTGGTGCCTTCGCGGGCGTACAGGTAGGGGACGGCGTCGAGGCGGAATCCGTCGATGCCTAGGTCGAGCCAGAACCGCAGGACTTCGAGCATGGCGTCCTGGACGGCGGGGTTGTCGTAGTTGAGGTCGGGTTGGTGGGAGAAGAAGCGGTGCCAGTAGTACTGGCCGCGGACGGGGTCGTAGGTCCAGTTGGAGGACTCGGTGTCGACGAAGATGATGCGGGCTTCGGGGTATTTGTCGTCGGTGTCGTTCCACATGTAGAAGTCACCGAACGGCCCGTCCGGATCCGTCCGCGACGCCTGGAACCAGGAATGCTGGTCGCTGGTGTGGTTCATGACGAGGTCCGCGATGACGCGGATTCCCCGCGCGTGCGCCTGCTCGATCAGTTCCACGAAATCGCCGAGCTCCCCGAAGTCGGGCAGGATCCGGGTGTATTCGGAGATGTCGTAGCCGCCGTCTTTCAGCGGTGACTGGTAGATCGGCAGCAGCCACAGGCAGTCGACCCCGAGCCATTCCAGATGGTCGAGCTTGGAGATGAGGCCGCGCAGATCGCCGTAACCGTCATTGTTGGAATCGGCGAATCCGCGCACCGACACCTCGTAGAAGACGGCCGTCTTGAACCAGTGCGGATCGCGCGGCGTCTCGGGGCTGAACGCATCGGGGACGGGCTCGGACGCCGCCGGGGCCGCGTCCGGGGGGATCTCGGGGACGGGCTCGTCCCTGGGCACCGGGCCGGGGCCAGGCGTCGGGCCGGGCGTCGGGGAGGGAGGCTGTGGTTCGTTCGGTCCGCTCAACTCTCGCTGCTCCGGAACGTGAAGATGTGCGCCGGTCGAAGGTGCGGGTCCAGGTAGACGTAATTGGCCTTACGCCACGTGTACGTCGCGCCGTCCAGTTCGTCGTGGACGGTGAAGGGCCGGTCGGGGTCGTCGGGAAGGCCGAGTGCGGTGAGGTCGAGGTGGACCGTCGCCTCGCGCGGCTGGTGCGGGTTCAGATTGACGATCGCCAGGACCACGTCGTCCATGTGCCGTTTGGAGAACGCGAGCAGTTCCGGCTGGTCGATGTAGTGGAAGCGCAGATTGCGCAGCAGTTGGAGTGCTGGGTGGGCGTTGCGGAGGGTGTTGAGCTGGGTGATGAGGGGGGCGATGGTGGTGTTGTCGCGGTCGGCGGCTTCCCAGTCGCGGGGGCGGTACTGGTATTTCTCGGAGTCGCGGTATTCCTCGCTGCCGGGGCGGACGGGGGTGTTCTCGCAGAGTTCGTAGCCGGAGTAGATGCCCCAGGTGGGGGAGAGCAGTGCGGCGAGGACGGCGCGGATCTCAAAAGCGGGGCGGCCGCCGTGTTGGAGGTATTCGTTGAGGATGTCGGGGGTGTTGGTGAAGGCGTTGGGGCGCATGTAGGCGGCGGTGTCGCCGGTGAGTTCGGTGAAGTAGTCGGTGAGTTCGTCGGCGGAGTTGCGCCAGGTGAAGTAGGTGTAGGACTGGTGGAAGCCGATTTTGGCCAGGGTGTGCATCATCGCGGGGCGGGTGAAGGCTTCGGCGAGGAAGAGGACGTCGGGGTGGGTGGTGGCGATGTCGGCCAGGAGGCGTTCCCAGAAGTCGACGGGTTTGGTGTGGGGGTTGTCGACGCGGAAGATCCGTACGCCGTGGTCGATCCAGTGGTGGATGATGCGTTTGACCTCGGTGTAGAGGCCGTCGGGGTCGTTGTCGAAGTTGAGGGGGTAGATGTCCTGGTATTTCTTGGGCGGGTTCTCGGCGTGGGCGATGGTGCCGTCGGCGCGGGTGGTGAACCATTCGGGGTGCTGGGTGACCCAGGGGTGGTCGGGGGAGCATTGCAGGGCCAGGTCCAGGGCGATTTCCAGGCCGTGGTCGGAGGCGTAGGCGACGAAGGCGTCGAAGTCGGCGATCGTGCCGAGGTCGGGGTGGATGGCGTCGTGGCCGCCGTCGGGGGAGCCGATGGCCCAGGGTGAGCCGGGGTCATACGGGCCGGCGTCCAGGGTGTTGTTAGGTCCTTTGCGGTGGGTGGTGCCGATGGGGTGGATGGGGGGGAGGTAGACGATGTCGAAGCCCATGTCGGCGATGGCGGGCAGGCGTTTCATGGCGGTGCGGAACGTTCCGGAGATGGGGCCGCGGCGTCCCATGGGGTCGTGGGTGGCGCCTTCGGAGCGAGGGAAGAACTCATACCAGGCGCCGTACAGGGCGCGTTGCCGGTGCACCACCAGCGGGTACCAGTCCGACACCGTCAGCAGATCCCGCAACGGATGCCGCTCCAGCACCTCCGCCACGTCGGGATCGGCCGCCGCCTCCATCCGGTCGGCGACCGGGATCGTCTCGTCGCCCAGGCACGCCGCCAGCCGGGTCAGGGTCGGGCGGTCCTTGCTCGGCAGCGCCTCCGCGGCGCGGGCGAACAGCCGCGCGCCTTCGGCGAGCATCAGCTCGACGTCCTGGCCGCGGGGGACCTTGATCTGCGTGTCGTGCCACCAGTGCGCGATCGGGTCGCCCCACGCCTCCACCCGGAAGGACCACTGGCCCATCCGGTCCGGCGTCACCCGCGCCGCCCACCGGTCCAGCCCGACACCGACCTCGGACATCCGCTCGCCCGGCTGCTCCATGCCGTCCGGCGAGCGCAGCACCACCGCCGCGCCGAGCATCTCGTGCCCCTCGCGGAACACCGTCGCCGACACCTCGATGGTCTCGCCCACCACGGCCTTCGCCGGCCACCGGCCGCCCCCCACCACCGGCGCCACGTCCAGGATCGGGATCCGCCCGAGCCTCGGAATACCGGTGAGCGTGGAGGTTCCGGACTCGACCTGCATATGGCATCCCCTACCCGTTCGAGACTTCCGAAACGTCCATGCCCGGGAAGCGGCGCCACCTGTCATCGAGTCGCCGATAACTTTGCGCGACGTTCCAGGCGACGCTCCGCCACCGGCCGTGACGAGCGTTCCGGGATCGCTGGGCCGCCGTTGGGCGGATCTTGACCGCGGGCCGCCCCGGGACGCGAACCCGGCGGCGCGGCGGATCGTTGAACCGGCGTGCCCGATCACGTGCCGATGGAGCTGGTGCGCCCGCTGGTGCTGTGGGCGCTGATCGCGGGGGCGGTGGCCCTGCTGTGGCGCCCCGTCGCGCGGCGGACGGGGTGGCCGCCGCTGCCCGCGCGGGCGCTGCTGGCCTGGACGGGCCTCGTGCTGGCGATCACGCTGCCGGCGACCGTCGCGCCGGGCGCGGGCGGGCGGCTGGAGCACTGCGTCGCGACCCCGGTGTCCGACATCGCGTGGTCGCTGCGCATCTTCGGGTCGCGCGGCTTGGAGGACGTCATGAATGTTGCCTTATGGGTACCTTTGGGTTTCCTGGGGGTGCTGGTGTCCCGCCGTCCGGTGGCGGCGCCCGCGATGTTCTCGGCGGGGTTCGTTCTGGTCGAATTCCTGCAAACTCTTGATCCGGGTCGCGAGTGCGATCCCGGTGACATGGCGTACAACTCGATCGGCGTGGCCGCGGGAGCCCTTGCGGCGTCGGGGTTCCTGCGCGTCCGCGCGCTCGCCGCCGACCGATCCGCGAAGTGACGAAACCCCTCCCGGCTGTCGCGTCATCGCATCGCATTGCATAGCGTGACGTTGCGTGAAGGCAATCCGACGATTCACGGTCCGCACCGTCCTTCCAGAGCCGCTCCGGCAGCTCGAGGAGCTCGTCCTCAATCTGCGCTGGTCGTGGCACCACGAGACGCTGGACCTGTTCCGCGCCGTGGACCCTGCGCTGTGGGAGGCCGTCCACCACGACCCGGTCCGGCTGCTCGGCGAGGTCGCGCCCGAACGGCTGGCGCAGCTCGCCGAGGACCGGCGCTTCCTGCGCCGGCTCCAGGACACGGCCGAGGACCTGCACGAGTACCTGACCGCACCGCGCTGGTACCAGTCGCTGGCCGGCGCGCCCTCGTCCATCGCCTACTTCTCGCCCGAGTACGGCATCACCGCGGCCCTGCCGCAGTACTCCGGCGGCCTCGGCATCCTGGCCGGCGACCACCTCAAGACCGCCAGCGACCTCGGCGTGCCGATCATCGCGGTCGGGCTGCTGTACCGGCACGGGTACTTCTCCCAGTCGCTGTCGCCGGACGGCTGGCAGCTGGAGCGCTACCCGCCGATTGACCCGAACGGGCTGCCGCTGACCCTGCTGCGCGAGGCCGACGGGACCCCGGTCCGCGTCGCGATCGGCCTGCCCCGGGGCGGGGCGGGGCGCGGCAACGGCGCCGGCGGCGCCGAAACCGGGGCCGGCGGCCACGAACTGCACGCGCAGGTGTGGCTGGCCAAGGTCGGCCGCGTCCCGCAGCTGCTGCTGGACTCCGACGTCGAGGACAACGACCCCGCCGCCCGCGACGTCACCGACCGGCTCTACGGCGGCGGCGGCGACCACCGGCTGCTGCAGGAGATGCTGCTCGGCATCGGCGGCGTCCGCGCCATCCGCGCGTACTGCCGCATCACCGGCCACCCCGCGCCCGAGGTGTTCCACACCAACGAGGGGCACGCCGGGTTCCTCGGCCTGGAACGCATCCGCGAGCTCGTGTCCGAGCACGCGCTGACGTTCGACGAGGCCCTGGAGGCGACCCGCGCGGGCACGGTGTTCACCACGCACACCCCGGTGCCCGCCGGGATCGACCGGTTCCCGCGCGAGCTGGTCGCCCGGTACTTCGGCGGCGCCAACGAGGACCCGCACGTCCCCGTCGAACGCGTCCTCGCGCTCGGCGCCGAGGACTACCCCGGCGGCGACCGCACCGTGTTCAACATGGCCGTCATGGGGATGCGGCTGGCGCAGCGCGTCAACGGCGTCAGCGAGCTGCACGGCGAGGTCAGCCGCGAGATGTTCGGCGGCCTGTGGGGCGGCTTCGACACCGCCGAGGTCCCGATCGGGTCCATCACCAACGGCGTCCACGCCGGCACGTGGGTGGCGCGGGAGGTCCTCGACCTCGCCGCCCGCGAGATCCCGGCGCTGATGGCGTCCGGGCGCGGCTGGGAGGAGGTCCGCGACGTCCCGGAGAGCGAGATCTGGCGGATCCGCGGCCTGCTCCGCGAACGGCTCGTGCTCGACGCGCGGCGCCGGCTCCGCGAGTCGTGGAGGCAGCGCGGCGCCAGCGAGGCCGAGACGTCCTGGATCGACGACGCCCTCGACCCGAACGTGCTGACCATCGGGTTCGCGCGGCGCGTCCCGTCCTACAAGCGGCTCACGCTGATGATGAGCGACCCGGACCGGCTGCGCCGCATCCTGCTGGACCCGGACCGGCCGGTGCAGATCGTCATCGCCGGGAAGGCGCACCCCGCCGACGAGGGCGGCAAGCGGCTCATCCAGGAGATCGTCCGGTTCTCCGGCGAGGAGGACGTCCGGCACCGCATCGTGTTCCTGCCCGACTACGACATGGCGCTCGGGCGGCTCATGGTGCAGGGCTGCGACGTGTGGATGAACAACCCGCTGCGCCCGCTGGAGGCGTGCGGCACGTCCGGGATGAAGGCGGCCCTCAACGGCGGGCTGAACCTGTCCATCCGGGACGGCTGGTGGGACGAGTGGTACGACGGGCAGAACGGCTGGGCGATCCCGTCCGCCGACGGCCTCGCGAGCCCCGACCGGCGCGACGAGCTGGAGGCCGGCGCGCTGTACGAGCTGATCGAGGACCACGTCTCGGTCACCTTCTACGACCGCGACTCGTCCGGGCTGCCGCGCCGCTGGCTGGAGATGGTCAAGCACACCATCGCCACCCTCGGCCCGAAGGTGCTGGCCGGCCGGATGCTCCGCGACTACGTCCTGGACCTCTACACCCCGGCGGCCGAGTCCGAGCGGGAGATGGTCGCCGACAAGTACGCCGGTGCGCGCGCGCTGGCCGGCTGGAAGCAGCGGGTCGCCAAGGCGTGGCCGGGCGTCACCGTCGAGCACGTCGAGTCCAACGGCGGGGAGAGCCCGCAGGTCGGGGCGCTGCTGACGGTGAAGGCCGTCGTCGCGCTCGGCGGCCTCGACCCCGACGACGTCGCCGTCGAGGCCGCCTACGGCCGGGTGGACGACTCCGACGCGCTGATCGACCCGTCCTACCTGGAGCTGGGCGGCGCCGAACCGGCGGGCGACGGGCGGCTGCGCTACACCGGCGAGGTCCCGCTCGGCCGCAGCGGCGCGTTCGGGTACGGCGTCCGGGTCGTCCCGAGCCACCCGATGCTGTCCACGCGGGCGGAGATGGGGCTCGTCGCGCTGCCGCCGGCGCCGCACGGCATGACGAACGGCGACCTGCGCTAGCCGTCCGCCTCGTCCGCCTCGTCCTCGTCCTCGTCGTCGGGCGGCGGGTCCGGCATCCGCCACCCGGCGACGAGCACGGGCAGCAGCATGTGCGTCTCGAACAGCGCGACGACACCGACCACGACGGCCGCCATCGGGACGTGGTCGGTGTCGGCGGCCAGCACCCCGACCACGACGGCCACGAGCACCGCGAGCATGACCCGGTGCGCGACGGTGAAGGCGCGCAGCCGGTCAGCGACCTGCCGCTCGTCCAGCCGGCTCTCCGCCAGCGACGTCGTCCCGCGCGTCGCGATGTTCAGCGCGGCGACCACCGGGATCGTGGTCGCCACCGACACGACCAGCAGGCCGATCGTCGTCCACATGGCGGTGTCGCTGGGCGCGAGGTTCCACGACACGACCGTCCCGGCCCAGATCATGGCGAGGCCCGCGAGCCCGGCGGCGGCGAGCGCCCGCCGCCGGCGCCGCGTCGCGTACCAGGACGGCAGCAGGTCGGACTGCAGCACCTCCTCCCGGCGGCGCGTCCACCGTTCCCACATTCCGGGCTTCCCTCCCTCGGGCGTCATCACGTGCTTCCCAGCCGCGGGAACGGCGTCAGCGAGAACACGACCTCGACCGGCACCTCGAAGAACGCGGCGATCCGCAGCGCGAGGTGCAGGCTCGGGCTGTACTCGCCGCGCTCCAGGTAGCCGATCGTCTGGTAGTGGACGCCCAGCGCCGTCGCCAGCTCCCGGCGCGACACGCCGCGCTCGGCACGCAGCACCGCGATCCGGTTGTGGACGTGCTCCTTGTCCGCCTTGCCGTCCGCCACCGGCCCAGTCTCCCGCACCCGGAGGTCAGAACGCGCCCTGGGCGGCCCGGCGCTCCCGGCGGGCGGCCAGCCGCGCCCCCGACTCCCGGCGCGCCGCCCGCAGCAGCAGCCACGGCGCGACCAGCAGGCCCGCGGCGGCCCACGCGCCGAGCATCCCCGCGGTCTCCAGCGGGCGCCAGCTCCCGCCGATCTCCCCGGCGAGCATCGCGTCCGGCAGGAACGCCGACCGCAGCCCGAGGCCCTCCCAGTACAGCGGGAACGCCTGCGCGACCCACCGCACCGGCTCCGGCAGCGACATCACCGGGAACAGCACCCCGGAGATGACCATCAGGCCCATCACCGGAAGGGACAGGATGCTCGCGGCGTTGCGCGGCCCCGGCAGCAGCGTGCCGAGCGCGGCGCCGAACGGCACGACCGCGAGGGTGCCGAGCGCCACCACCCACAGCAGCGTCAGCCACCGCCCGGGGTCGGACGGCAGGTCCAGGCCCGCCAGCGCCATGCCCGCGACCAGCATCAGCACCACGTACATGACGATCTGCAGCAGCACCGAGACGGCCCGCCCGACGACGTAGGCGGCGACGCCGCCCGGGACCGTCCGCAGCCGCAGCAGCGTGCCCTCCTCCCGGTCCGCGGCGATCATCATGGCGAGGTTCATCAGCCCGGTCGAGAACACGCAGAACGCGACGAACCCCGCCGCGAGCAGCAGCCCCTCCGACACGTGCGTGCCCTGCGCGTCGTGGCCGCCCTGCCAGCGCACCATCAGCACGAAGACGCCTACGGTCCCGACGACGCCGGTCAGCAGCTCGCGCCGGTTCCTCAGCGAGTGCACGTGCTCGGCCCAGCCGCGCCGGACCCCCATCCGGATCGTCCTGGTGTTCACGCCGCCGTCCTCTCCGCGCCCGCGCCCGCGCTCGCTCCGGCCGCGCCCGCGCCCGCTCCGGCCGCGGCGGACTCGGCGCCGCCGACCAGGTTCAGGTAGCTCTGCTCCAGCGTCGGCCGCCGGATCTCCAGCCCCGGCACCGGACCGCCGAACCGCCGGTGCAGCTCGTACGCCAGCCGCGACGGGTCCGGCGTCCGCTCGGCGCGGGGCGCGCCGTCCTCCACCCACCGCACCTCCGACGCCGCCTGCACGACCGACGCCAGCGCGGACGGGGTGCCGCTCACCGTGACCTCGCCCCGCACCAGGATCGCGATGCGGTCCGCGAGCCGCTCGGCCTCCGCCAGGTCGTGCGTGGTCAGCAGGATCGTCATGCCGTCCTCGCGGGCGAGCCGCTCGACCAGCTCGTGGAAGTCGCTGCGCGCCCGCGGGTCGAACCCGGCGGTCGGCTCGTCCAGGAACAGCACCTCCGGCCGGCCGACGATGCCGAGCGCGACGTCCAGGCGGCGGCGCTGCCCGCCCGACAGCCGCGCCGCCGGCAGCGCGGCCTGCTCCGCCAGCCCCATGGCCTCCAGCAGCTCGTCGGGGTCGCGCGGCCGGTCGTAGAACGCCGCGATGTGCGCCAGCAGCTGCCGGACGCCCCAGCGCGGATGGTCCTGCCAGTCCTGCAGGACGATCCCGAGCCGCGCCCGCCACGCCGCGCCGGCCGTGCCGGGGTCGGCGCCGAGCACCCGCACCTCCCCGGACGAGCGGCGCCTGAACCCCTCCAGGATCTCGATCGTGGTGGTCTTGCCCGCGCCGTTCGGGCCGAGCAGCGCCGCCACCTCGCCCGCCCCGACCTCCAGGTCGACGCCGCGCAGCACCTCGGTGCGGCCGTAGCGCATCCGCAGGTCGCGCGTCCGGATCACCGGACCGGTCATGCCCACCTCCTCCGTACGGGAACTTCGATCGTTCGATGTAACCCTGCATCTGTTGATAGTAGAAGTACTACATCTCGTCGCAAGGTCGCAAGACACCGCACCTGGCAGGATGGGGCCGTGCGCGCACCAGCCCTCGCCCGGTACCGCGCCGCGTCCGCGCTCCGGTGGCCGCGCGGCCGCCGCGCCGACGCGCTGCTGGGCGCCGCCTGCTTCGCCGTCCTCGCCGTGATCGCGCTGATCGCGAACTACGGGCTCCATCGCGGCGCCCTGCCGCTCTACGGGTGGGCGCTACTGGCCGTCGCCTGCGGCGCGCTGGCCTTCCGCCGCAGCCGCCCCCGCACCGTGGCGGCCGTCACCTTCGTCGCCTGTGCCCTCTACTACCCGCTCACCGCGCCCGACGGCCCGATCATCATGACCTTCGTCATCGCGCTCTACACCGCGGCGGCCGAAGGGCACCTCGCCTCGGCGTCCGCGCTCGCCGCCGTCGCGATGGGCGCCACCCTCTACGGCAACGACGCCGACCAGGTCAACCACCTCGCCGACGCCGCGAGCTTCCTGCTCGCCGGCTGGTTCGTCGCCGTCATCGCCATCGGCGGCTTCGCCCGCAACCGGCGCGCCTACCTGCGCGAGGCCGAACGCCGCCTCGCCGCCGCCGAACGCTCCCGCGAGGCGGAGGCCAGCCGCCGCGCCGTCGAGGAGCGGCTCCGCATCGCCCGCGAGCTGCACGACGCGCTCGGCCACAACATCTCGCTGATCCACGTCCAGGCCACCGCCGCGCTCCACGTCCTGCAACGCGAGCCCGGCCGGGCCGGGGAGGCCCTCACCGCCATCAAGGACGCCAGCAAGGACAGCCTCCGCGAGCTGCGCGCCACGCTCGGCGTGCTGCGCCAGGTCGACGCCCCCCTGCCAGACGCCCCGCCCGGCCTCGCCCGGCTGGACGAGCTCGCCGCCGGCACCACCGCCGCCGGCCTCACCGTCCGCACCGAGACCGAGGGCGCGCCCCGCCCCCTGCCCCCGGACGCCGACCACGCCGCGTACCGGATCGTCCAGGAGGCCCTCACCAACGTCACCCGGCACTCCGGCGCCTCGGCCGCCGTCGTCCGCGTCCGGTACGGCGACGGCGACGTCACCGTCCTCGTCGAGGACGACGGCG
>NZ_JBEYYT010000256.1:0-13480 GCF_040645715.1 Spirillospora sp. NPDC046719
TATTTGTTGGTAATTTCATTTTTTATAATTACTTTTTTTATAATTATATCTTATTTTTCTACGCTTTTAAAAATTAAGTTACCTAGCGATCCTGCTATTTCTGTAATTACTAAAATAGATTACTTAAATCTTGTTAAACTTTCTTTTTTTGTTGGAGTTGTTTATTTTTTTCTGTTTTCCCTTCCTGAAATGTTCATTCTATTTATAGTGCGGAAAAGCGGGAGAGAACTTGAAGATTTGAATAATAAAGAAAGAAAATTAATTGAGACTCTTTTTAGAATATTATTAGGAAGCTATATTCCCACAGTTGCGCTATTTTCTTTATCAATCGATCAATTTTCATCCATTGTTGAAATCTCAGCTCTCTTTACCATTTTCATCTTCTTTTTCAACCTCGTAAAGACTAGTAAATGAAGTTAATGTCCTATCCACCATAAAATTTATCCCAAGTATTAAAACCACTAGAGCAATAATGGCTTTAATCAAATCATTAATTGACATATAAATCACTCCTCTCCGCCCCTATGGGGCCTTTTATTTGCCAAACTTGCTACTTACGCTGAGTTGAATACAACGTGTAACTACATTCACAGAAGCTTCGCAACTGTTTTGTTTGTTCGCTTGTTTGACTTTATGAACCCCGGCGCAGGCTCCGACACCCCCGCCCGGGCCCGCGCCCTCCCCGGCGCTCGCGGCGGGCGAGGCGGACGCGCTCGTCGAACGGCAGTACCGGCAGGCCGCGCAGGCGGGCGACCCGTCCGCGATGCGCAACCTCGCGGTGCTGCTCGGCATGCAGGGACGCACGGCCGAGGCCGAGTCATGGCAGAAGTACGCCGACGCGGTCGCCGCGCGCCCGGCGCCGTATCCGCAGGGCACCGCGCCCGGCTACGGCCCGGCGACCCAGGCGCCGGGGGCCGCCGCCCGCCCGAACGGGTACGGCAAGCCGTCCTACAACCACGCCTCGATCTACGCGCTGACCTGCGGGCTCGTCGGGCTGATCTCGTGCGGGCTGACGTCCATCCCGGCGATCGTCGCGGGGCACATCGCGTGGGCGCGGGTGCGCCGCTCCAGGCAGCGCGGCCTCGGCTTCGCGATCACCGGGATCGCGCTCGGCTGGCTCATGGTCGCGTTCTGGCTGCTCGTCCTGCTCGGCTGGTCGCTGCCGGACGATACGTCCAGCGGATGATCCCGGTCCGGCCGCGCGTTTAATCCGTTGCACGCCCTCCGGCGCGGATGGCACCGTAGGACACGTCAGCCCGTCGAAGACGGAGACACGAGACCTCGAGAGGAGGACCGGCCATGGCGATGGAGCAGCTACGACTTCGACTGCCCTCGGCGTCGCACGCCCGCCCCGGCCGGTATCCCCTCTCCTAGAGGCCCCTTGGCCGAGCCGCCGCGAGCGACGCCTCGCACAGACCTGCGGCTCTACCCCAACAGGCAGAGGGGCCATCCTCAGACGGTGGACGTTCCGGGTTCGAATCCCGGGAGCCGCACGCACGCCTCCGTAGTCCAACGGTAGAGACAGCGGCATGAGGTGCCGTGTGCTGGGGGTTCGAATCCCTCCGGAGGTACTGGGCGGGCCGTGGGCCCGCGCCCGGGGCGGCGCCGACGCGGGAGAGTCGGGCCTGTCTGTAAAACAGGTGCAATGTCTGAGTGGGTTCGAATCCCACCCGCCCCACCGGATCCCCCTCCCGGGGCGCGGTCAGCGCTGGCGCTCGTGGATGTAGAGCTCCTTGCGGCCGGCGGGCCCGACGGAGCGGTGGTCGGGCACCGGCAGCTCGTAGCGGACCTTCCGCAGGTGGTCGCCGTACTGCCGGTCGGCGTTGTAGACGGACCGGAACTTCCAGATCGACCTGGCGAAGTTCGTCTGCCCGTGCCACAGGTGGCGGCCCATGATGCCGAGCGTCTGCGCCGCCGCGGCGACGCCGAGGTGCTTGCGGTTCATCACCGACTGCGTCTTCACCAGCTCGCGGTAGAACTCGTACAGCGGCAGGTTCGTCGGCACCACCGCGTGCTGGATGTCGAAGAGCCGGTAGTCGCGCGTGGACAGCTTGCGGGACTCGGTGTGCCAGATCTCCGTGCCGGGATAGGGCGTCATCACGGTGAGGTTGACGATCTCGGGCACCGACAGCGCCCACTCCCGGACGAGCTTGAACTGCCGGGCGTCCCAGGCCGGGTCCACGATGAGGTTGATGGCCACGGTGAGGCCCATCCGGCGCGCGAGTTCGAGGGCCTTGATGTTGGTGTCCGGGCTGGTCCGCTTGCGGTACCGGTCGAGCCCCTCCTCGTCGAGCGCCTCCATGCCGAGGAACATGTAGTTCAGGCCGAGCCGCCGCCACCGCTCGAAGACCTCGGGGTGGCGCAGCAGGACGTCAGCGCGGGTCTCCAGGTAGTACTCCTTGCGGATGCCGCGCCGCTCCACCTCGGCGGCGATCGCGTCGCCGTGCTCGGGCTTGATGAACGCGACGTCGTCCACGATGAACAGGCCGGGCTCGCGGATCGAGGCGATCTCCTCCGCCGCGGCCTCCGCCGACACCTTCCGGTACGTGCGCCCGTAGAACGTCCACGCGCTGCAGAACGAGCAGTCCCACGGGCAGCCGCGGGTGAACTCGATGGACGCGGCCGGGTCCAGGACGCCGATGAAGTACTTGTGGCGGCGCCGGGTCAGGTCGCGGGCCGGGCGGGGCGCGTCCAGGCTGTCGAGCAGCAGCGGCACCTTCTTGCAGGTGCCGTCGGCGGTCACGGCGCCCGGCACCTCGCCGAGCCCGCCGTCGCGCGCGGCCTCCAGCAGCAGCGGCGCCGCGACCTCGCCCTCCCCGCGCAGCACCGCGTCCAGCGCCCCGTTCGCCTGGTCGAGGACGTGCTGGGCGATGAACGAGACGCTGTGCCCGCCCGCGAACACGAAGCACTCCGGCAGCCGGCGCTTGACCTCCTTGGCCAGGTCGATCATCTCCGGCACGTTGGCCAGGTAGTTCACCCCGAACCCGACGGCCTCCGGCCGGAACTCGCGCAGCTCGCGGCGCAGGTCGTCGTGGGTGAAGACCTGCAGGTCCAGCAGCCGGACCTGGTGGCCGGCGGTGCGCAGCGCGGCGGCGACCCGCTCGACCCCGAGCGGTTCCAGCCGCAGGAAGATCTCCGAGTACATCAGTCCGCTGGGATGGACCAGGAGAGTGCGCATCGGGTTCCCTTCCCAGGCGCGTCGGTCGTTCGCTGGTGGTGCCGGAAACGCGGCGCTCCGGACAGCGGACTGTTACCCGTGATAACGGAGAGTTAACGAGTTGCCGGGGCGGCGGGCATTGAACTAATGTCTGGACATGTGTCCGGAGAAGTGTCGACCGAGCCCCCGCGCCGCCGCCTCACGCCGCGGCAGGCCGACACGGTGCGCCGGCTCACCGACGCCGCCGTCGAGGAGGTCCGCGACACCGGCTACGAGGGGCTGACCGTCCGCAACGTCGCCCGCCGCGCGGGCGTGGCGCCGGCCACCGCCTACACCTACTTCGCGTCCAAGAACCACCTGATCACCGAGGTGTTCTGGCGGCGCCTCAGCGCGCTGCCGCCCGTCGAGACCGGCGAGGACCCCGACGTCGCCGGCCGCGTCGAGCGGGTGCTGCGCGAGATCGCGCTGCTGGTCTCCGACGAGCCGGAGCTCGCCGCGGCGTGCACCACCGCGATGCTCGGCACCGACCCCGACGTCCGGGAGTTGCGCGCCCGCGTCGGCGTCGCGATCCGCACCCGGCTGCGGGACGCCCTCGGCGACCGCGACGACCCCGCGGTCCTCGGCGCGCTGGAACTCGCCTACTCCGGTGCGCTCCTGCACGCCGGCATGGGCTACACCTCCTACACCCGCATGGCCGACCGGCTCGCCGAGATGGCGCGGCTCATCCTGCCCGGCGGCGACGGCGCCCGCGCATGACGGGGACGGCCTAGATCTGCCCCTCCGGCTTCGCCGGGATCGTCGCCTTGATCGCCGGGGTCAGCTCGATCAGCACGTCCCCGGCCGGCCGGTACTTCGCCGGGACGGTCACCTCGACGTACGCCTGCCGCCCCACCGCCGTCCAGGTCACCGGACGGTCCACCGGCTGCCCGAACCAGCTGATCCCGTTGATGTCCACCAGCTCCGACGTCTGCCGCAGCGCCGCCGGTATCGGCACGCCGCAGCGCAGCGCGATCGCCGGTGACCCCCACGCCGCCGTCAGCTGCGAATCCGGCCTCGTGTCGCGCAGCGACCGGCCGTGCACCTTCGCCGGCAGGCGAAGCCCCTCGCAGAGCCGCTGCGTCGCCGCGTCCGGATGCGGAACCGGGACCTCCACCGCGCCGTCCCCGCACGCGGCGGGCAGCAGCATCAGCGGAGCCAGCAGCAGCGGCGCCCAGCGGAACCGGAGCTCAGATGTGGACAATGGGGCAGGTGAGGGTGCGCGTGATGCCCTCGACCGTCTGGATCTGCGCGACGACGAGCTTGCCCAGCTCGTCCACATTCCGCGCCTCCGCTCGGACGATCACGTCGTAGGGTCCCGTGACGTCCTCCGCCAGGGTCACGCCGGGGACTCCGGAGATGTGCCCCGCGACCTCGGCCGCCTTGCCCACTTCGGTCTGGATGAGGATGTAGGCCTGCACCATCACGTCCTCCCCTGGGCGGAGAATTAGCCGTCGGACGGTCACCGTATCGTGTTAGGCGGCGCCGTGGGCGTTCGGGGGCCGCACAGCCCATTCACGGGCCGGACGAGGCCGGCGGGACACGGGCGCCGCGCGGTGAGAGGGCGGGAACGGGGCGGATGGGCACCATCGGGGAGCTGGGCGAGTTCGGGCTGATCGGCCGGCTGACGCGGCGGCTGCCGCAGGGCCCCGCCGTCCTGCTCGGCCCCGGCGACGACGCCGCGGTCATCGCCGCGCCGGACGGCCGGGTCGCCGCCACCACCGACCTGCTCGTCGAGGGACGGCACTTCCGCCGCGACTGGTCCGGCCCCTACGACATCGGCCGCAAGGCCGCCGCGCAGAACCTCGCCGACGTGGTCGCGATGGGCGCCCGCCCGACCGCGCTGCTCGTCGGGTTCGCGGCGCCGCCGTCCACCGAGACGGCCTGGGCCGAACGGCTCTACGACGGCCTCGCCGACGAGTGCCGCCGCGCGGGCGCGTCCGTCGCGGGCGGCGACGTGGTCGGCGCCCCCGAGGTCACGCTCGCGATCACCGCGCTCGGCGACCTCGGCGGCGGCGCGCCGCTCACCCGGTCCGGCGCCCGTCCCGGCGACCTCGTCGCGGTGCGCGGCCGGCTCGGGCACGCCTCCGCCGGGCTGGCGCTGCTCGCCGAGGGACGCGACGGGCCCGCCGACCTGCTCGCCGCGCACCGCCGCCCCGAGCCGCCGTACGAGGCGGGCGCCGAGGCGCGGGCCGCGGGCGCGACCGCTCTGCTCGACGTGAGCGACGGCCTCGTCCAGGACCTCGGGCACCTCGCCGAGGCGAGCGGGGTGCGGATCGACGTCGACTCCGCGAGACTGGTGGTCCCGGAGTTCCTCGGCCCGGACGGGCTGCGGCACGTGCTCACCGGCGGCGAGGACCACGCGTTCGCCGGCGCCTTCCCGCCCGATTCGCCGCCGCCCCCGTCCTGGACGGTGATCGGAACCGTACGAAAAGGTGCGGGAGTGCGCGTCGACGGGCGCGTTCCGGACGCCGCCGGATGGGACCATTTCCGGGGGTGAACGGCCGGTCGACGCCGGGTGTCGACGGGGTGCGCTTTCCCTCATCCGGTAGGCATGTTTGGTACTGGTTTGGTATACATCCTGTGATCGAAGAGGAATGGGATGGGACGACACACCAAGCGCGAGCGACCCGATGACGAGCCCGCGCCGGACGATCCGGCGCCCGCGGGTTCGTTCCTCGGAGCCCCTCCCGGCCCGTCCTACGAGGCCTTCTCCGGCCCGACCGACGACCAGGTGTTCTTCTCCTACGAGCCCCACCCTCCCGCCTCCTCGCCCGGTTCCCCGGCCGGCCCGCCGCCGCCCGCGCAGCGCCAGCACGGCCCCCCGGATCCGCGCCGCTTCGAGCCCTATCCCGGCGACTACCCGGGCGACCTCCCCGCCGCCATGGCCGGCCGCGACGATCGCGTCCCCGGCGCTCCCGCCCCCTCCCTGCCGCCGTCCGGGCCCGCGGCGGGTCCCGGCGCCGACGGCATCGCGCAGACACCCGCCGCGCCCGCCGCAGCCTCCCCGCGCTCGACGCGGGCCCGGGTCGCCCGGCTCGTGTCCGCGCTCCCCGTCCCGATGCTGCCGATCGTCGCGCTCGTCATCGCCGTCGGCGTCGTCGCCTACGCGCTGAGCACCCAGCAGATCTCCCTCAACTTCGCCGGCGGCGCCCCCAAGAACCCCGTCGACACCAACCCGCGCGACAGCACGGTCTCCCAGCGCGGGCCGGGCAACCGCGCCAGCCGCGCGAGCCGCCCCGACGGGCTCGTCATCGCCTTCCACGTCGTCTCCCGCACCACCACGGCCTTCCGCGCCACCGGCACCGTCACCAACCAGGGGCAGAAGGCGATCTCCCGCTGGGCGCTCGCGTTCAAGATCCCGAACGTGACGGTGCGCGCGGTCAGCGGCGCCATCGTCGTGAAGACCGGGCAGCTCGCCTACGTCCGCGGCCGCACGGGGCTCGCGCCCGGACGCTCCGCCCAGTTCGTCTTCACCGCGAACGGCACGCCGCGGAAGCCGACCTACTGCGTCATGAACAGGCTGGCCTGCACCATCCTGTGAGCTGCCCTGGCCGGGAGCCGCGCCGCGCGATGGATCGCCATAAAGTGGATGCCATGCAGCAGAACGCGCCCGCGCCCCGCCAGGCCCCGCCCCTCGTGCTCACCATCGCGGGCTCGGACTCCGGCGGCGGCGCCGGGATCCAGGCGGACCTGAAGACGATGCTCGCGCTCGGCGTGCACGGGATGAGCGTCATCGCCGCCGTCACGGCGCAGAATTCCCTCGGCGTCCAGGGCTACTGGGAGCTGCCGGTCGAGGCCGTCCGCGCCCAGCTCGACTCCGTGCTGTCCGACATCGGCGTGCACGCGATCAAGACCGGGATGCTGGCGTCGACCGCGCTCGTCGAGACCGTCGCCGAGGCGCTGGCCGCCTCCGACGCCCCGTCCGTCGTGGACCCGGTCGGCGTCTCCAAGCACGGCGACTCGCTGCTCGCGCCCGACGCCGTCGACGCGGTCCGCTCGGCACTGCTGCCCGCCGCGACCGTCGTCACCCCGAACCTGTACGAGGTCGAGCAGCTCACCGGCGTCAAGGTGGTGGACGAGGCGGGCCTGCGCGAGGCCGCCGAGGCGGTCAAGGCGCTCGGCCCCCGCTGGGTGCTGATCAAGGGCGGCCACCTGCCCGGCGAGCCCGCCGACCTGCTGTTCGACGGGGAGCACGAGCACCGCTTCACCGCGCCGCGGCACGACAACCGGCACACCCACGGCACCGGCTGCACCCTCGCGTCCGCGATCGCCTCCCACCTCGCGCTCGGCGACGACGTCCCCGCGGCGGTCGGCAAGGCCAAGGAGTACGTCACCGGCGCGATCGCCGCGGGCTTCCCGCTCGGCGCCGGCATCGGCCCCGTCGACCACGGCTGGCGGTGGCGTTGACGCGATCACGGCCCGAGGGCCTCGCCTGGCGGCTCGGCCCTCGACCGTGCTTGTGCGAGCGCGGCATCGCTTCGCGATCTTCCCGGTGGAGGCTCGCCTCCGGCGTCGCCTCCACCGGTCAGGTCACGCGCTCGCGTGACGGCCGGGCGTCCTGCGCCGAAAGCCATGCATCAGGGCCGTGCATCAAGGCCGTGCGTCAGAAGCCGTGCATCGAGGCCGTGCATCGAGGCCGTGCGGCGAAAGTGTCCGGGCATGCGAAAACCGGCTCACCGGGCTGTCCCGATGAACCGGCTCAGGCTCGCGTCCCGCGGTTCAGACGGTCGGCTTGACGATCTTGCCGGCCTTGATGCAGGAGGTGCAGGCGTTGATCCGCTTGGTGCTGCCGTTCACGACGGCGCGCACGCGCTGGATGTTGGGGTTCCAGCGGCGCGGGGTGCGGCGGTGCGAGTGGGAGACGCGCATGCCGAAACCGGGTCCCTTGCCGCAGACGTCGCAGACGGAAGCCACGGGAAACTCCAAGTGGTGTCGATGCTCTACCGGAGCGCCGCCCGTCGCCGCCTCGGGCGGGGCCGGGCATCGTGGGCGCTCACTGATCGCGCCTCGGACGAGGCGCACGGATCAGACTAGCCGAACGGTCCCTGACTAAGCGAATCGAAGCCGCGGTCAGGGCTCTGGCGCCCGGTGGGGAGGGCACTGCAAGATGACCCGATGGTCCTTGATGCGGCGTCGGTGCGGCAGTGGTGCAGGCTCGCGGCGGACGCCCTCGGCCGCACCCGCGGGGAGATCGACGCGCTGAACGTCTTCCCCGTCCCCGACGGCGACACCGGAACGAACCTGCACCTCACCGTCCTCGCGGCGGCGGAAGCGGCGGACGCCCTGCCCTCCGGCGCGTGCGAGGCGGACACGTGGCGAGCGGTCGCGCAGGCCGCGCTGCTGGGCGCGCGGGGCAACTCCGGGGTGATCCTCAGCCAGGTCCTGCGGGGCATGGCCGACGTGCTCGGCTCGCCGCCGGCGCGGACGGGGGGCGAGGCCCTCGCGGAGGCGCTGGAGCACGCGTCGGTGCTGGCCAGGGCGGCGGTCGAGCATCCCGTCGAGGGCACGATCCTGAGCGTGCTGGGCGAGGCGGCGTCGGCGGCGTCGGAGGTGTCCGCGGCGGGCGCCGAGGGGACGGCCCGCGCGGCGGCGGACGGGGCGCGCCGCGCGCTGCGCCGCACGACCGGGCAGCTCGACGTGCTGGCCCGCAGCGGCGTCGTGGACGCGGGCGCCGCCGGGCTGTGCGTGGTCCTCGACGCGCTCGCCGCCGTGGTCACCGACGAGTACCCCGAGCACTACGAGGTCCCCGCCCGTGCCGCCGGCGGGACGCCGCCGCCGGCCGCGCGCCCCGAACCGCAGGGACCCGGCTACGAGGTCATGTACCTGCTGGACGCGCCGGACGCGGCCGTCCACGACCTGCGGGAGAGGCTCGACGGTCTCGGCGACTCCCTCGTCGTGGTCGGTGGCGACGGCCTGTGGAACGTCCATGTGCACGTCGACGACGCGGGCGCCGCGATCGAGGCGGGTCTGGCAGCCGGGCGCCCGCACCGGATCCGCGTCACCTACCTGCACGCCGCGTCCCCGGACGAGCCGCACCGGCCGCACGCGGGCCGCGCCGTGATCGCGGTGACCGCCGCCGACGGGCTGGCCGCGCTGTTCGAGGAGGCCGGCGCCCGGGTCGTGCGGCGCGAGCCCGGCGCGGTGCCGCCGCTCGCCGTGCTGGCGGAGGCGATCCTCGCGGCCGGCGACGAGGTGGTGGTCCTGCCGAACGAGCCGGAGGTCCTCGCGCTCGCCGAGGCCGCTGCCGAGCGCGCGCGGGACGGCGGTGCCCGCATCGCGGTGGTCCCGGCGAAGGCGTCCGTGCAGGGACTCGCCGCGCTCGCGGTGCACGACCCGCTGCGCCGCTTCGGCGACGACGTCATCGCGATGACCCGCGCCGCCGGCGCCACCCGGTTCGGGCACCTGGAGGTCGCCGCGCAGGAGGCGGTGACGAGCGTCGGCCTGTGCCGGCCCGGCGACGTCCTCGGCCTGATCGAGGGTGACGTCGCGACGATCGGCGCCGACATCGCGGAGGTCGCGCGGCGCGTCCTGGACCGGATGCTGTCGGGCGGCGGGGAGCTCGTCACCCTGATCGCCGGGCGCAACGCGCCGCCCGGGCTGGCGGAACGGCTGGAGGACCAGCTGCGCGACGGCCGTCCCGACGTGGAGGTCGCCCTCTACGACGGGGCGCAGCGCCGCTACCCGCTGCTCATCGGAGTCGAGTGATTCGTGTCGCCGCCATGGGCTAGAAAGGGTCCGTGGCGAATCTCGACGAGCCGTTGCGCAAGGTTCTCGGCGACAAGACGGCCAAGGTGCTGGAGAAGGGCCTCGACCTGCACACGGCCGGCGACCTGTTGCACCACTATCCGCGCCGCTACGCCACCCGGGGCGAGCTGACGCCGCTGAACGAGCTGCTCGACGGCGAGCACGTCACCGTCATGGCGGAGGTCGTGAAGGTGCAGGGCCGCTCGCTGACCCGCAGCCCCGGCTACGTCCTGGAGATCACCGTCACCGACGGGACGGGGCAGCTCAAGCTGAGCTTCTTCGGCCGCAAGGGCTCCTACCGCCCGGAGAAGGACCTGTCGCCCGGCACCCGCGGCCTGTTCGCCGGCAAGATCAGCACCTACCGGCCGCGCAGCGGGAACGTGCAGCGGCAGCTCACGCATCCGCAGTACAAGGTGGTCGCGGAGCGGACCGCCGAGCAGGCCGCGCAGGAGTGGGCGGACGAGATCATCCCGATCTACCCGTCGACCAAGGGCCTGGACATCGAGACGATCGGCATGTCGGTCGGGATGGTCCTGGACCAGCTCGACCTGCCCGCCGACCCGATGCCCGAGGCGCTGCTGCGCCGCCGCAACCTGATCGGCCTCCGCGAGGCGTACGAGGGCATCCACCGGCCGAAGTCCTGGGACGAGCTGACCCGCGCCCGCGCCCGCCTGAAGTGGGACGAGGCGTTCGTCGTGCAGGTCGCGCTGGCGCAGCGCCGGCTCGCGGCCGCCGCCCTGCCGGCGAAGCCGCGCCCGCCGTCGTTCGGCGGCGTCCTCGCCGAGTTCGACGCCCGCCTGCCGTTCGAGCTGACCAAGGGCCAGCGCGAGGTCGGCGACGAGATCGCCGCCGACCTGGCCCTCGAACACCCCATGCACCGCCTCCTCCAGGGCGACGTCGGAGCCGGCAAGGCTCAGCCACTCGACGCCGGCGTGTTGACGCCCGGCGGATTCCGGTCGATGGGCGACCTTCGGGCGGGGGACGAGGTGATCACGCCCGAGGGCGAGGTCACGGTGGTGACGGGCGTGTTCCCGCAAGGCGAACGGGAGGTCTACCGCCTCGTGTTCTCCGACGGGACCTCGGTCGAATGCGATGACGAGCATCTCTGGGCGGTGAAGACCGACACGGGCTGGCACCGCGGGAGTGATCTCAAGGTCCTGACGACGCGCGAACTGCGCCAGGACCTGCTTCGCAAGTCCGGAGTCAGCAAGTGGTACCTGCCCTTGGTCGAGGCGCCCGAGTTGGACGCGCCGATCGCCCGCCCGATCGATCCCTACCTCTTGGGCGTCCTGCTCGGTGATGGGTTCATGAAGTACGGGCGGCTGGCGATATCGACGCAGGACCGGGAGATCGTCGATGCGGTAGGGGAACTGGTGCCCGATGGATGCAGGTTCGTCCAGCGAGCGGACCGTCCACTCGACTGGTCGATTCTCGGTGAGCGTCGCGGTGCGGGAAACCCGGTCATCGCCGCTCTACGGGACCTGGGCGTCTACGGCAAGGGGGCGTACGACAAGTTCGTTCCGGCCGGCTATTTGAACGCATCGGCGAAAGAGCGGCATGCGCTGCTGCAAGGGCTGCTGGACACGGGCGGGACGTTGCGAGCCGAGGGCAGGGACGTCAGCCTGCTCTCCGCCTCGCGGCGACTGGCGGAGGACGTCGCCTGGCTGACCCGGTCGCTCGGTGGCTACGCCCGGTGCCGTCAGATCATGAAGATGGGCAAGCCCTACTGGACGACGAGCGTCGCACTGCCGAACGCCTTCCCGCCCTTCCGGCTGTCCCGCAAGGCGAGCCGGTTGAGGCCGCGTACGAAGTACGAGCCCAGGCGCAAGGGCATCCGCGCGATCGAGTACGTCGGCCGCAAGGCGGTCCAATGCATCTCCGTCGCCCATCCCGGTCACCTCTACGTGACGGATGGATGGACGCCGACCCACAACACGGTGGTCGCGTTGCGGGCGATGCTGCAGGTGGTGGACGGGGGCGGGCAGGCGGCGCTGCTCGCGCCGACCGAGGTGCTCGCGCAGCAGCACTACCGGTCGATCACCGGGATGCTCGGGGACCTGGCGCAGGCCGGGCAGATCGGCGGCGCCGAGCACGCGACGCGGGTGGCGCTGCTCACCGGGTCGCAGGGCGCGAAGGCGCGCAAGGCGGCGCTGCTGGACGCGGCGTCCGGTACGGCCGGGATCGTCGTCGGCACTCACGCGCTGCTGCAGGAGACCGTGCAGTTCGCCGACCTGGGGCTCGTGGTGGTGGACGAGCAGCACCGGTTCGGCGTCGAGCAGCGGGACGCGCTGCGCGAGAAGGTCGACGGCGGCCGTCCGCACGTGCTGGTGATGACGGCGACGCCGATCCCGCGGACGGTGGCGATGACGGTGTTCGGCGACCTGGAGACGTCGGTGCTGGGGCAGCTGCCCGCGGGCCGGTCGGCGATCCAGACGCACGTGGTGCCGCCGGAGCGGCCGAACTTCCTCGCGCGGACGTGGGAGCGCATCCGGGAGGAGGTCGGGCAGGGGAGGCAGGTCTACATCGTCTGCCCGCGCATCGGGGAGAAGGAGGGCGACGAGGGCGACGCCGTCGCCGCCGACGAGGAGGGCCGGCGGTCCCCGCTCGGCATCATGGAGCTGCTGCCGCAGCTGGAGGAGCTGCTGTCCGGTCTGCGGATCGGGGTGCTGCACGGCAAGCTCCACCCGGACGAGAAGGAAGCGGTGATGCGCCGCTTCACCGAGCGGGAGCTGGACGTCCTGCTCGCGACGACGGTCATCGAGGTCGGCGTGGACGTGCCGAACGCGACCGTGATGGTGATCATGGACGCGGACCGGTTCGGCGTGTCCCAGCTGCACCAGCTGCGCGGGCGGGTCGGGCGCGGGTCGCTGCACGGGCTGTGCCTGCTGGTGACCGACGCGGAGCCGGGGAGCAAGGCGCGCGAGCGGCTGGACGCGGTGGCCTCGACGACGGACGGGTTCCGGCTGTCGCGGCTCGACCTGGAGCAGCGGCGCGAGGGCGACGTGCTGGGGGCGGCGCAGGCGGGCCGCGCGTCCAGCCTGCGGCTGCTGACGCTGCAGCGCGACGAGGACGTCATCCGCGACGCGCGCGAGGAGGCGACGTCGCTGGTCGAGGCCGATCCGGACCTGTCCGGCCATCCGGGGCTGGCGACCGTGCTGGCGTCGCTGCTGGACGAGGACCGCGCCGGCTTCCTGGAAAAGACGTAATTCCTACCGATTAAGTTGACTTTTGGCCGGATCGCCGCCACGATGGTCGCGTGACCTCGAACTCGGCCCTCGTCGCCCGGTTGCACGTCGATCTGCGGCGCGTGGCCAGCGCCCTGTGTTCCCGTCGCTGATCCCGACCGGGGTCCGGGCGCCCGCCCGGCCCGTCCAGGACCGACGGCTTCCAGGAGGCCACACCATGACGATCACCCGGCTCGACGACGTGGAGGAGTCCCTCCGCGCGACCGACCCCGCGACCCGCGCCGCCGCGGTCGCGGCGCTCACCGCCGCCGTCCGCGCGGGCGACGCCCCGCGCGGCGCCGGCGACACCCTCGCC
>NZ_JBEYYT010000257.1:0-13471 GCF_040645715.1 Spirillospora sp. NPDC046719
CGCCGCTCGTGCCGGGGCTGCTCGCCGGGTTCGCCGCCGGCCCGCTCGGCTGGCGGACGGCGCTGCTGCTCGGCGCCGTCCTGCCCGCCCTCGCGATCCCGGCGGCGTTCCTGGCCGGGACGGGCCGGGCCGGTCCCGCGCCGAAGCGCGCAGCGGACGGCCCCGCGCGGGCGGGCCGGACGCTCCTGCTGTGGACGCTCGCCGCCGGCCTCGCCACGATCGGCTCGAACGCCGCCGCGTCGTTCTTCGTGCAGCTCGGCACCCACTCCGGGCTGTCGACCGGGCTCGCCGGGCTGATGCAGTCGCTGGCCGGGGTCGTCGCCGTCGCCGTGCGGCTCGCCGCCGGCGGGCTCGCCGACCGCGCGCCGCGCCGCAATCCGGTGCTGGTCACCGCGATGATGCTGGGCGGCGCGGCCGGCCTGGCCCTGGTCGCCGCGGGCGGCCCCGCCGCGTTCGTCGCGGGCGCGCTGCTCGCCGTCGCCGGGGGGTGGGGCTGGACGGGCCTGCTGCTCGCGGCGGTGATGCGGCTGCTGCCGGGGCAGGGCGAGCGGGCCGGCGCGACGGTGCAGATCGGGCTGTTCGGCGGCGCGGCGGTCGCGCCGCTCGCCTTCGGCGCCGCCTCGTCCGCGCTGGGCGTTCCGGTGACCGTGCTGGTCGCGGCGCTGATCGTGCTGGCCGGGGCGGCCTCGATGCTCGCGGGGACGGCCGCGCTGCGCCGCGCGGCGGGCTAGGGCTCGGGGAGGGCGTGCTTGAGGACCTTGCCGGCGGGGTTGCGGGGGAGGGCGTCGAGGAACACGACCTCGCGGGGCACCTTGTGGCGGGCGAGGTTGGCGGCGACGTGCTTCTTCACGTCGTCCTCGCCGAGGCCGCCGGCGACGACGAAGGCGCGCAGCCGCTGGCCGAACTCCTCGTCGGGGACACCGACGACGGCGGCCTCGGCGATGGCGGGATGGGCGGCCAGCAGGTCCTCGACCTCGCCCGGATGGACGTTCTCCCCGCCGGAGACGATCATGTCGTCGGCGCGGCCGTCCACGTGCAGCCGGCCGCCCTCGTCCAGGTGGCCGAGGTCGCCGACGGCCATCAGCCCGCCGACCTCCTCCTTGCCGCCCCCGCCGGTGTAGCCGCCGAACCGGGCGGGCGAGTCGACGAAGATCCGCCCGGTCGCGCCGGGGGCGACCGGGCGGTCGTCGTCGCCGAGGATCGCCACGGTCGTGCCCGCGGGCGGGCGGCCGACGCAGCCGGGCGCGGCGGCGAGGTCGCCGGGGGTGGCGATGGCGATGCAGGACGCCTCGGTGGAGCCGTAGAAGTTGTGGAGGACGGGCCCGAAGGCCTCGGCGGTGCGGCGGGCGAGGTCCGGGTCCAGCCGCGCCCCGCCCGTCAGGATCACCTTGAGCCGGGACAGGTCGCGGGCGTCGAGGGCGGGGGAGGCGAGCAGCCGGTTCAGCATCACCGGGACGGCGATCAGCGACGTGCAGCCGTGGTCGGCGACGTCGGACAGGACCTCCGCGGCGTCGAAGCGGCGGCGCAGCACGAGGGTGGAGCCGAGCCCGAGCGCGAGGACGGCGCAGGTCAGCCCGAACCCGTGGAACAGCGGCGGGCCGACGAACATCGCCTCGCGGCCGCGGAGCGGCACCTTCGACAGGATGCCGCCGGGCAGCGCCATCGACGGCGACTGCGAGCGCGGCGCGCCCTTGGGGCGGCCGGAGGTCCCGCTGGTGAGGATCACCATGGAGCCGTGCCGGGACGGCGCGGGCGGGGGAGCGGTGCCGCCTTCGGCGATGAGGCCGTCGAGGTCGGCGTCGGTGTGGCGCGGGAGGTCGAGGCCCTCGACGACCCCCGCGAACTCCTCGTCGTGCACGAGGACGGTCACGCCCTCGCGGGACACGGCGTCGCGCAGCTGCGGCGCAGCGAAGTCGGTGTTGAGGAAGAGCACGGACGCGCCGGTCTTGGCCGCCGCCGACATCGCCTCGAGCAGGCCCCGGTGGTTGCGGCACAGGATGCCGACGGTGGAGTCCACGCCGACGCCGCGCTCGCGCCACGCGTTGGCGAGGGCGTTGCACCGCCGTTCCAGCTCCGCGAACGTCAGCGGGCCCCGCTCGTCGACGAGGCCGACGCGGTCGGGGAAGCGGTGGGCGGGCAGGGAGGTGGCGGCGCCAAGCGGCCCGTAGGCGCGCAGGGCGCGCGCCGTCGCCAGCAGCGCCGCCGGCGGCATCGGGCCGATCATCCCCGCGCGGGCGGCGGCGCGCAGGCCGGTCAGCTCGGCGGAGACGCGGGAGAGCGTGGGCATGCGCGCAGCGTAGTGAACGGGGGAACAGATCATCAAGATCTGTAACTTCGTTCTGCGTTGTTCGTGAATGGCGGGTGGAATAGGGGCTTATGGGGGTTTAAGCCAAGTTTGCGGCTTTTCGAGCTTAGGGGGCCGACGGGGGTTGGTAGGGCTCACGACACGGCACGGGCGGCCCGCGCCGCAGAGGCGGGCCTCGGCCGCGAGATCCGAGAGGACCCACTATGACCGAGTACAACCCCTTCCCGGCCCCGTCGCGCGACCTGTGCGGAGCGATGCACGTCCACCGCAGGCTGCTGAACGAGAGCATGACCTACCGGGCGCAGCGCGCGCGCATCGAGAACCGGGCTCTGCAGTACGAGACCGGCCGCCGCGCCTCCGTGCGCAGCGGCGTGGTCGCCATCCCTGTCGTCGTCCACGTGGTGCACAATCCGAGCACCCCCGCGCAGAACATCGGCGAGGCGCAGATCCGCAGCCAGATCGACGTCCTCAACAGGGACTTCCGCGCCGCCAACCCGGATGTGTCCAGGGTGCCGGACGTGTGGAAGCCCCTGGTGGCGGACATCGAGGTCGAGTTCGCGCTCGCGACCGTGGACCCGCACGGCGCTCCGACGGACGGGATCGTCAGGGTCGAGACGGACCGCGCCGGGTTCGACTCCCACGACGCGGTGAAGGCGGCCTCCAGCGGCGGCGCCGACCCCTGGCCGAGCGACCAGTACCTCAACCTGTGGGTGTGCCAGCTCGGCGACGGACTGCTGGGCTACGCGCAGTTCCCCGGCGGCCCGCCGCAGACCGACGGCGTCGTCATCCTGCACTCGGCGTTCGGGACGACCGGCACCGCGGCCGCCCCGTACAACGGCGGCCGCACCGCGACCCACGAGATCGGGCACTGGCTCGACCTGTTCCACATCTGGGGCGACGACGACGGCGCGTGCAGCAACGGCGACCGCGTCGCCGACACGCCGAACCAGGCCGACTCCAACACCGGCAAGCCCGCGTTCCCGCACGTCACCTGCAACAACGGGCCGAACGGCGACATGTTCATGAACTACATGGACTACGTCGACGACGACTGCATGTTCATGTTCACCAACGGCCAGCGCGCACGGATCGACGCCTGCCTGGAGGGGACCCGCGCCTCGTTCCTCGTGGCGCACCAGGCCGCGCCCGCGGCGCATGCGCCGGCTCCCGCGACCCGGCCCGCCGAGGCCGGCGCGCAGGGCTTCGTCGCGCAGGACAGCGACGTCGAACGGCTGCTCCACGACACCGAGCGGCTGACCAGGGAGGCCCTCACCGACCTCCACGACGCGCTCGACCTCGTCGGCCACCGCTTCGGCGGATGACCGGCCGGACGCCGGAGGAGGCGGCATGAACGGCACGCCGGCGCCCGTCACGGGCACGTGGGTGCACGCCTTCGAGGAGGACACCCCGGCCGAGGCGGTGTACAGGCCGGAAGGCCACCCGCTCCCTCCGGCCCGCCGGCCGCGGCGGCGCCTGGAGTTCCGACCGGACGGCACCCTCACCGAGCACCGGCCCGCTCCCGACGACCGCCTCGCCGAGCGCGAGGGCCGCTGGGAGCGGCGGGGGCCGGGGCGCGTCGCCGTCGCCTTCCCCGGCGGGCACGGCGCGCCGGTCGCCGTGTCCGTCTCGAGCGCCGGCGACCGGCTCGTGGTCGAGAGGTGACCGGGCCGTTCGACCGGGCGGTCCGGCCGCGCACCGTAGAACGGAATCGTCCCTTCCCGTAAGGCGGCATGTCGACAAAGAAACCTCCGTGGGCTGTCATGTCTGTAGGGCGTGAACGGACGCCGTTCGTGGCAGGAAGAACCTGAGATGTGGACAAGGAGGTCCCTGTGGTCGTGCTGCGCAGCTACGTGTCGGGTTCCTGGCGTGCCCCCGAGGACGAGGGGACGCCGTTGCACGACGCCGTCACCGGAGAGGAGGTCGCCCGGATCTCCTCCGCGGGGATCGACATGGGCGGCGCCCTGCGGTACGGGCGGACGGTCGGCGGGCCGGTGCTGCGGGAGCTGACCTTCCACCAGCGCGCCGCCTTGCTGAAGGCGCTGGCGTCCCATCTGCGGGAGCACTCCGAGGAGCTGTACGCGCTGTCCGCGCGGACGGGCGCGACGCTCGGCGACTCGAAGTTCGACGTCGACGGCGGCATCGGGGTGCTGTTCGGCTACGCGAGCAAGGGCAAGCGCGAGCTGCCGAACGACACGGTCCTGGTGGAGGGCGCCGTCGAGTCGCTCGGCAAGGGCGGCACGTTCGTCGGGCAGCACCTGTGCACGCCGTCCCACGGCGTCGCGGTGCAGATCAACGCCTTCAACTTCCCGGTCTGGGGCCCGCTGGAGAAGCTCGCGCCCGCGTTCCTCGCCGGCATGCCGAGCCTGATCAAGCCCGCGAGCCAGACCGCGTTCCTGACCGCCCGGCTGGTCGAGCTGATCGTCGAGTCGGGGCTGCTGCCGGAGGGCAGCGTGCAGATGGTCTGCGGCGACCCGCGCGACCTGCTCGACCACGTCACCGAGCAGGACGTCGTGGCGTTCACCGGCTCGGCCTCGACGGCGAAGCTGCTGCGCACGCACCCGGCCATCGTCGGCAACGCGGTCCGCTTCAACGCCGAGGCCGACTCGCTGAACTGCTCGGTCCTCGGCCCCGACGCCGCGCCCGGCACCGCCGAGTTCGACCTGTACGTCAAGCAGCTCGTCACGGAGATGACCGTCAAGGCCGGGCAGAAGTGCACCGCGATCCGGCGCGCGCTCGTCCCCGCCGCGCTCCTCGACGACGTCACCGAGGCCGTCCGCGAGCGGCTGGCGCGGGTGACCGTCGGGAACCCGGCCGACCCGGACGTGCGGATGGGCGCGCTCGCCACCCTCGACCAGCGCGAGGAGGTGCGGCGCTCGCTCAAGGCGCTGACGGACGCCGGCCGGATCGTGTTCGGCGACCCCGAGCGGGTCGAGGTGAGGGGCGCGGACGCCGAGCGCGGCGCGTTCATGTCGCCGGTGCTGCTGCGCGCCGACGACACCGGGCGCGCCGAGCCGCACGAGGTCGAGGCGTTCGGCCCGGTCAGCACCCTGATGCCGTACACCGACGCGGCGCACGCCGTCGCGCTCGCGGCGCGCGGGCGCGGCAGCCTCGCCGGGTCCGTGGTCACCGCCGACGCGGAGTTCGCGCGCGACGTCGTCCTCGGCCTGGCCCCCTGGCACGGGCGGCTGCTGGTGCTGAACTCCGAGGACGCCAAGGAGTCCACCGGGCACGGGGCGGCGCTGCCCGCGCTCGTCCACGGCGGCCCCGGCCGCGCCGGAGGCGGCGAGGAGATGGGCGGGATCCGCGGGGTCGTGCACCACATGCGGCGCACCGCCGTCCAGGCGGGGCCCGCGATGCTCACCGCGCTGACCGGCCGCTGGGTGCCCGGCACCGACCGCACCGTCACCGACGAGCACCCGTTCCGCAAGCACCTGGAGGACCTGCGGGTCGGCGACACCGCCGTCGGCGGGCCCCGCGTCGTCACGCTGGACGACATCGGGCACTTCGCCGAGTTCACCGGCGACACCTTCTACGCCCACACCGACGAGGAGGCCGCCCGCGAGAACCCGCTGTTCGGCGGCCGGGTCGCGCACGGCTACCTCGTCGTGTCGTTCGCGGCGGGCCTGTTCGTCGAGCCCGCGCCGGGGCCGGTGCTGGCGAACTACGGGCTGGAGAACCTGCGGTTCCTCACCCCGGTGAAGCCCGGCGACGAGCTGACGGTGACGCTGACCGCCAAGGAGATCTCGCCGCGCGAGGGCGCCGACTACGGCGAGGTCCGCTGGGACACCGACGTCACCAACCAGGACGGCGCGTCCGTCGCCAAGTACGACGTGCTGACGCTGGTGGCCAAACGGCCCGCACGCGACTAGAACGGAAGAAGGGGGCGTCCGCGGGGGAGACGTCGAAGCGCCGCCGGTCGACGGGGAGCACCGATGATCAGTCCCCTGCACATCCAGACCGTGCGCGAGGTCGTGCGCACCGGGTCGTTCGCGGACGCCGCCCGCAACCTCGGGTACACCGCGTCCGCCGTCTCCCAGCAGGTCGCCGCGCTGGAGCGCGCCTGCGGGCTGGTGCTGTTCGAGCGCCGGGCCCGCAGCGTGCGGCCGACCAGCGCGGCGTTGCTGCTGGTCAGCAAGGGCAACGACGTCCTGTCCGCGCTGGCCACGCTGGAGCGCGAGCTGCGCACCGTCGCCAGCGGCGAGCGCGGCGCGCTGCGGCTCGGCAGCTTCCCGACCGCGAGCTCCCGCATCCTGCCGCGGGTGCTGGCGGAGCTGTCGCGGGTCCGGCCCGGCATCGAGATCAATCTGTCGGAGGGCGAGCCGGACGAGCTGCTGCCCGAGCTGCTCGACGGCGACCTCGACCTGCAGCTCGTCTACCGGTACGACCTGTTCCCGCGCGGCTGGCCCGACCAGATCGTCGAGACGCCGGTGATGGACGAGAACCTGGTGCTGTGCGTGCCGGCCGGGCACCCGCTGGCGGGCCGCCGCACCGCGCGGCTGCGGGACCTGCGGTCCGAGACGTGGATCGCGAGCCGTCCCGACAGCTGCGGCGCGCAGGCGCTGCTGCGGCTGTGCGGCACCGCCGGGTTCACGCCGAACATCGCGTTCCGCAGCAACGACTACGCGGTGGTGTGCGGGCTCGTCGGCTGCGGCCTCGGCATCGCGCTCGTCCCGGCGCTCGGCTGCGTCCCGCATCCGGGCCTGCGGACGCTGCGGCTCAGCCGCCGCACGCCGCGCCGCCACGTGACCGTGCTGCGCCGCAGCTCCAACAGCAACCCGCTGGTGAAGGACGCCATGCGCGGGCTGATGGACGTGGCGCGCGACGTCGAGGCGGAGATCAGCGGCGCCACCGGCCCTTGAGCTCCATCGCGGCGCGCACCCGCTCCTGCGCGAGCGCCAGCGCCGCCTCGTGCGTGGTCGTGCCCTGCGCGCGGGCGGCCGCGAGCACCTTCGCGGTGTTGTCGCGCATCTTCGACGAGACCGCCGCGAACACCGCGCCGGGGTCGGGTCGGAACGCCGAGTAGCGGGCGTCCATCGCGAACCCGGCCGCGACGACGCCTCCGGCGTTCGCCACGAAGTCCGGGACGACCGTGACGCCCCGCGCCGCGAGGACCCGCTGCGCCGGGCCGTCGGTCGGCAGGTTCGCGCCCTCCACGACGATCCGCGCCCGGATCCGCGCGGCGACGTCCGCGCCGATCACGTCCTGCAGCGCTGCGGGGACGATGACGTCGGCGGGCACCAGCAGCTCGGCCCCCGCGTCCAGGAGCCGCCCGCCGTACTCGCGCACCGCCGCGTCGCCGGCCTCGGCCCGCAGCGCGAGGAGGCGCGCGACGTCCAGGCCGTCCGGGTCGTACAGCGCGCCGTGGACGGTCGACACCGCGACGACGGTCGCGCCGAGCTCGGTGAGGCGGCGCGCGGCGGCGTGCCCGACCGCGCCGAACCCCTGCACCGCCACCCGCGCGCCGGACAGCTCCATCCCGGCGTCGCGCGCGGCGGCGTCGGCGGCCTCCGCGACCCCGTAGCCGGTGACGCCCAGCTCGTCGTAGGGCATGCCGCCCAGCGCGTGGGGGGTGCCGACCGCCGCGCCGCGGTCGCCCAGCTCGTCCTGGACGATCGCCGCGTCCCGCTCCGTCAGCCCCATGTCCAGGCCCGCGACGTACCGCGCGGGGATCTCCTGCGCCAGCGCCCGCACGAACGCCCGCAGGACCCCTTCCCGGTCCGGGGACGCCGGGTCGGCCGCGATCCCCGCCTTGGCGCCGCCGAAGAACAGGTCGGCGCCCGCCCACTTGTAGGTCATCACCCGGGCGAGCCGCGCGACCTCCGCGACCGTCACGCCCGGGCTCATCCGCATGCCGCCCTTGCCCATCCCGCGGGCGGTGTTGTCGATGACGAGCACGCCGCGCATCCCGGTCCGGGCGTCCGACACGCACACCACCCGCTCGGGGCCCCACTCGTCCATCAGCGCGAGCACGTCAGACACGGTTGATCTCCGGGCGGGGGCGGTCGCCGGCGAACCGCGCGGCGTGCAGGGGAGCGACGTCCACGAAGGGCTCGCGGCGCAGGTACAGGTCGCGGACGACCTCGCCGACCGCCGGCCCCTGCAGGAACCCGTGGCCGGAGAACCCGGTCGCGTACAGGAACCGCGAGACGCCGGTGTCCTCGCCGATCAGCGCGTTGTGGTCGGGCGTGACCTCGTACAGCCCGGCCCACCCGCCGGCCAGCCCCGCGTCCAGGAGGCGGGGCGCGCGGGCGGCGATGGCCTCGGTGAGGCGGGGCAGCCACGCGTCCGTCCGGTCGAGCAGGAAGCCGGGCCGCTCGTCGGGATCGGACATGCCGAGCATCAGCCCCTCGCCCTCGCCGTGGAAGTAGAACGACGTGGTGAAGTCGATCGTCATCGGCACGGGACGCGGCAGGTCCGGCATAGGCCCGGTGAACGCGATCTGCCGCCGCAGCGGCTCGACCGGCAGGTCGACGCCCGCCATCGCGCCGACCCTCGCCGACCACGCGCCCGCGGCGCAGACGACGGCGGGCGCGGCGATCCGCCCCCGCGAGGTCTCGACCGCCCGGACCTCGCCGCCGGGCGCGTCGATCCCGAGCACCTCGCACCGCGTCAGCAGCGTCGCGCCGTGCCGCCGCGCGGCGGTCGCGTACCCGAGGACGACCGACTCCGGCGTGCAGTGCCCGTCGTCGGGGGAGAACGCGGCGGCGAGCAGCCCGCCGGTCTCGATGAGCGGGGACAGCCGCCGCGCCTCCGCCACCGAGACCATCCGGCTCGGCACGCCGAGGCCGTTCTGCAGCGCGACGCTCTCCTCGAACGCGGCGACGTCCTCGGGCCGCGACAGCAGGAACAGGTAGCCGACCCGGTGCAGGTCGATCTCCTGGCCGGGACGCTCGCGGAACCGCGCGAACGCCTCCAGGCTGCGGGCGCCCAGCCGGATGTTCACCTCGTCGGAGAACTGCGCCCGGACCCCGCCCGCCGCCTTGCACGTCGACCCGGAGCCCAGCTCGTCCCGCTCGGCCAGCACCACCCGCACCCCGGCCTCGGCGAGGTGGAACGCGATGCTCGTCCCCATCACCCCGCCGCCGATGACGACGACGTCCGCCTCGGACTCCACGGCGGCCCCCTACAGCCGGAAGCCGAGGTCGGGGGTGATCTCCAGGACGTCCATCTGCGCCTTCTGCAGCCGCCCCGAGTGGTCCCAGTTCATCGACTGCCAGCGGGTGAACTGGTCCAGCACCCAGATGCCGGACTGGCGGCTGCCGTTGCCGGACCGCCCGTTCCCGCCGAACGGCAGGTGCGCCTCCGCGCCGGACGTCGAGTTGTTCACGCTGACCATCCCGGCGGAGATCCGCCGCCGGAACCGGAACACCTTCGCCGGGTCCGTGGTGTAGATCGACGCGGACAGGCCGTAGCCCGGCGCGTTCGCCAGCGCGATCGCCTCGTCCAGCGTCCGGTACGGGACGACGCCGACGACCGGGCCGAACGTCTCGTTCATGAACAGCTCGTCGGCGGGACCGACGCCGTCGACGATCACCGGGTGGTAGAAGAGCCCGGCCTCCGGGTCCCCGACGAAGCCGGCGCGCGGGTTCGCCGCGGTGATCCGCCCCGTGCCGGACGAGCCGTGCACCGCGTGGCCGCCGCCGATCCAGCCGAGCGTCTTCTCGAACCCGGCGGCGAACCGCTCGCTGATGAGCGGGCCGTACAGGACGTCCTCGAACGGGTCGCCGACCGGCGCCGCGCGCACCGCCTCGTCCAGCAGCCGGACGAACGCGCCGTGCAGGGACTCGTGCACGATCGCCGTCCCGAGCGACGTGCAGCGCTGCCCGGCCGTCCCGAAGCCGGAGAACAGGGCGCCCTCGACAGCGAGCGGCAGGTCGGCGTCCTCGGTGACCACCATCGGGTTCTTGCCGCCGAGCTCCAGGCACGGCGTCTGCAGGTGCCGCCCGCACAGCTCGCCGATCCGCGACCCCACGTCCGTGGACCCGGTGAACCCGACTTTGTCGACGAGCCCTTCGCCGAGCGCGCGCTCCAGCCCGGCATAGGTCTCCGGGCCGTCGGCGTAGACGACGTTGAGCACCCCGTCCGGCAGGCCCGCGTGCGCGAACAGCTGGTAGAACGCCTCCGCGCAGGCCGCCGCGTATTCGGCGGGCTTCCACACCACCGCGTTCCCGCACAGCAGCGCCGGGACGATGTACCAGGACGGCACCGCGACCGGGAAGTTCCCCGCCGTGATCACGGCGACGACCCCGACCGGGTCGCGGAACGTGAACAGCTGCTTGTCCGGCATCTCCGACGGCACGGTCTGCCCGTAGAGCCGCCGCCCCTCGCCGAGGAAGAACGCGCACGTGTCGGCGATCTCCTGCACCTCGCCGAGCGCCTCGGCGTACGGCTTGCCGACCTCGCGGGCGACGACGCGCGCCAGCGCCGGCTTGTTCGCCTCGACCAGCCGGCCGATCGACGCGACGACCTGCCCGCGGACCGGCGCCGGCACGTCGCGCCAGGCGTCCTGGGCCGCGCGCGCCTCCCGGCAGGCCCGGACGAGGCCGGCGGCGTCCGCGAGGGACACCTCCGCGACCAGGTCCGCGGTCCGGGACGGGTCGGTGGAACGGTACGAGCGCGGCCCCGCCGGGATCCGGGCGCCGCCGATGACGGAGGTGAGCACGGTTCCCACACTGAACGGGCCGCCGCGCTCGGCCAAGATCGGGCAGAGCGCGGCTTGCTTACCGCGAGGCCAAGCCCGGCTGAGGCTTCGCCCGCCGAGCACGCGCGTTAAGCATCCCTTGGCCACCGGGCAACCGGTTCGCGGCCTCGCACGAGTCGACCCGGACGGCGCGCGCGCACGATGCTCGTAACCGGACCGCTTCACCGCAATGCAGGAGCCCGCATGGCCGAGCCCGCCGACGTCCACTTCCTGGAGCAGGCCGCGTCGCTGAAGCCGCCGGCGTCCCCGCGGGCGCCCGGCGCGCTCACCGGCGAGGAGTGCCTCCGGCTGTTCGACGCGCAGCTCGGGAGCCGGCACCTCGACCTCGCGGCGCGATGGCTGCGCGCCCAGGACCGCGGCTACTACACCATCGGGTCGTCCGGCCACGAGGGCAACGCCGCCGTCGCCGCCGCGCTGCGTCCCGACGACCCGGCGCTCCTGCACTACCGGTCGGGCGCGTTCTTCCTGGAGCGGGCCCGGCAGGCCGGTGAGCCCGACCCGCTGCGGGACGTGCTGCTCGGCGTCGTCGCGGCGGCGGACGAGCCGATCGCGGGCGGCCGGCACAAGGTGTTCGGCAGCAGCCGCCTGCACGTCATCCCGCAGACCTCCACGATCGCCTCGCATCTGCCGCGCGCGCTCGGCGTCGCGTTCGCGATCGAACGGTCCGCCCGGCTCGGGGTCGCGTCGCCGTGGCCGCGCGACGCGGTGGCGGTGTGCAGCTTCGGCGACGCGTCCGCGAACCACTCGACGGCCGCGGGCGCGATCAACGCCGCGGTCGGCTGCGGGTTCCAGGGCCTGCCGATGCCGCTGCTGCTGGTCTGCGAGGACAACGGCATCGGCATCAGCGTCCGCACCCCGCCCGGCTGGATCGAGGCCGCCTACGGCTCGCGCCCCGGCCTCGCCTACTTCCCGGCCGACGGCGGCGACCTGGAGGACGCCTGCGCGGCGTCGCGGCGCGCCGCCGGCTGGGTCCGCGAGCACCGCAGGCCCGCCCTCCTGCACCTGCGCTGCGTCCGGCTGATGGGCCACGCCGGCTCGGACGTCGAGTCGGCCTACCGCACGCCCGCCGAGATCGCCGCGGACCTCGCCGCCGACCCGCTGCTGCGCACCGCGCGCCTCCTCGTCGACCGGGGCATCGCGACCGCCGACGAGATCGTCCGGCTGTACGAGGCCAAGCGGCGCGCCGTGATCCGGCGCGCGGAGCAGGTCAAGGACGCCCGGCGGCTGGCGTCCGCCGCCGAGGTGATGGCCCCGATCCGGTACCGCGAGCCGTCGCCCGGCGTCGAGGCGCCCGGGAGGGGCGAGCCCGTCACGGTCGCTCAGGCGATCAACCGGACGCTCGCCGGCCTGCTCGACGAGCGGCCCGGCACGGTCGTGTTCGGCGAGGACGTCGCGCGCAAGGGCGGCGTCTACGGCGTCACGCGTGGGCTGCTGAAACGAGCCGGGGCGGCGCGGGTGTTCGACACGCTCCTGGACGAGCAGTCGATCCTCGGGCTCGCGCTCGGGTTCGGCCTCGCGGGCATGCTGCCCGTCCCGGAGATCCAGTACCTCGCCTACCTGCACAACGCCGCCGACCAGATCCGGGGCGAGGCGGCGACGCTCCCGTTCTTCTCGGCGGGGCGGTACCGGAACCCGATGGTGGTCCGCATCGCCGCCTACGCCTACCAGAAGGGGTTCGGCGGGCACTTCCACAACGACAACGCCGTGGCGGCGCTCCGCGACGTCCCCGGCCTCGTGATCGCGTCCCCGGCCAGGCCGGACGACGCCGCCGGGATGCTGCGCGCCTGCGCCGACGCCGCCGAGCGCGACGGCCGGATCTGCGCGTTCCTCGAGCCGATCGCGCTCTACCATGCCCGTGACCTGCACGAAGAGGGTGACGGCGGCTGGCTCGCCCCGGCCGGCGGCACGGTGCCGCTCGGACGCGGCCGCACCTACGGGGAGGGCCGCGACCTCACCATCGTCACCTTCGCGAACGGGCTCCGGATGAGCCTGCGGGCCGCGCGCCGCCTGCGGGCCGGCGGCGTCCGCTGCCGCGTCCTCGACGTGCGCTGGCTCGCCCCGCTGCCCGTGGACGACCTGCTGCGGGAGGCCCGCGCGACCGGCGCCGTCCTCGTCGCGGACGAGACGAGGCGGACCGGCGGCGTCTCCGAGGGCGTCCTCGCGGCACTGGCCGACGCCGGGTTCGACGGCCGCGCCGCCCGCGTCGCGAGCGAGGACTCCTTCATCCCGCTCGGCGACGCCGCCGCCCACGTGCTGCTGTCGGAGGACGCCGTCGCCGAGGCCGCCGGGCGGCTGCTCGGCCGGTCCCGGTGACGGCGGCGCCGAGGCGGCCGGAGAAGGACGGTCCCGCCGGGCCGGGGGGGGGCCGGCGGGTCCGTCCGGCGGTCTTCTGTTGGGACGCCGGTACGTGGGCGGCGTCGCCGAGGCCGTGCAGGTAGTGGGCGTACTCCTTGGCGTCGGCCGTC
>NZ_JBEYYT010000258.1:0-13395 GCF_040645715.1 Spirillospora sp. NPDC046719
AGCGCCGTCGCCGCCCGCTACGAGCCTGGGTCCCGCGTCCTGACCTGGGCGCGGGCCGGGCACCCGCCGCCGCTGCTGGTCCGCGACGGCGCCGCCGCGCTGCTGGAGGCCCCCGAGGGCGTGCTGCTCGGCGCGCACGAGGCGCCGGACCTGGAGACGGTCATCACCCGGCTGCACCGCGGCGACCTGCTGCTCTTCTATACCGACGGGCTCGTCGATCGCCGCGACCGCGACCTCGCCGACGGGTTCCGGATGCTGCTCGCCGCGGCGGCGGAGCGTCCGGGCGCCGGGCCCGACGCCGTCATCGACCATGTGCTGCGCTCGCTCGGCGCCGCCAATCCCGACGACGACACGTGCGTCCTCGCCGTCCGGGTCGTCTGAACCGACCCGACCGGCCCGCACGTCCGGCCGGCGCGTCCGGGCGGCCTGCCGTGGCGCCGCCGGGATGTCGGGGGCGCGTGGGAGCATGAGGCCATGAGCGGGCTGATGCTGCTGGACACGCCGTCGTTGTACTTCCGCGCCTTCTACGGGGTGCCCGAGTCGGTGACGGCGCCGGACGGCACGCCGGTGAACGCCGTCCGCGGGCTGATCGACATGATCGCCCGGCTCGTCCAGGACCGCTCCCCCGACCGCCTCGTCTGCTGCATGGACGCCGACTGGCGGCCGGCGTTCCGGGTCGAGGCGCTGCCGTCCTACAAGGCGCACCGGGTCGCCGAGGACGGCGGCGACCAGACCCCCGACGCGCTGGAGGCGCAGCTGCCCGTCATCGACGCGGTGCTGGACGCGTTCGGGCTGGCCCGCATCGGCGTCCCCGGCTACGAGGCCGACGACGTCATCGGCACCCTCGCCGTGCGGGGCGCGGCGGACGGCCCGGTCGACATCGTCACCGGCGACCGCGACCTGTTCCAGCTGGTCGACGACGCCGGCCCGGTGTCGGTGCTGTACACCGCGCGCGGCATCCGGAACCTGCAGGTCATGGGCGAGGCGGAGGTCGCGGCCAAGTACGGCATCCCCGGCCGCGGGTACGGCGACTACGCGACGCTGCGCGGCGACCCGAGCGACGGGCTGCCGGGCGTGCCGGGCGTCGGCGACAAGACCGCCGCCGCGCTCATCACCCGGTTCGGGTCGGTCGACGGCATCCTGGCGGCGCTGGACGCGGGGATCACCGACGGGTTCCCGGCGGGCGCCCGCAAGCGGATGGAGGCGGCGCGGGAGTACCTGGCGTCCGCCGAGACCGTGGTCCGGGTCGTCACCGACATCGACGCGCCGGAGCTGGCGAAGCTGGACGACCGGCTGCCCTCCGAACCGCGGGACGCCGAGGCCCTGGTGGAGCTCGCCGACTCCTGGAACCTCTCCAGCCCCGTGAACCGCCTGCTGAACGCCCTTTCCCGCTAACCCGCCGGCCCCGCCGCCCGCGAGACGCGACGGATTCCCCCGGCGCGGGAATTCCCGGCTGCAATTTTCCGCGAAAGTGTCAGATGACGCAGACGCGGTGCGCCCGCGCGCGCAGCATGTGGATCAATGAGGGGTTCTCCTAGGGACATGCGGAGAGCACGCACGCCGCCGCGGGACGGGCGATGACGGCCGTCGACCGGGCACCGGGTCCGGCCGCGGCGGCCGCACGAGCGGACCGGTATCCGCGGCACTGGGCCTCACCGCCCCACTCCCCCCATCTGCCGCGGGTACCGGTTCACCAGGCGGCGCGCACCGGCGCGCGCCCGTCCGTCCCGACCCGTGAGCCCCGCGGGGCTCGGAAAGCCGGCACCCCGTGAACACCAGGACACCGCCCCTCGGCGGCCTCGCCGCTCCCGCTGCGCCCGGCGGCGACGGCTTCTGGACCGAGCTCGACCACGCCCAGCGCGCCGCCCTGGCGGCGGCGGCCCGGCAGCGCAACTACCCGGCGCGGGCGCCCCTGTGCTACCAGGGCGAGGACTCCGACCACATCATCCTCATCCGCTCGGGCTGGGCGAAGGTGACGTCCACGACGCCGGACGGCCACGAGGTGGTGCTGGCCGTGCGCGGCCCCGGCGACCTGGTCTGCGAGAGCGCGGTGCTCGGCAGCCGGCACCGGTCGGCGACCGTCACCGCGCTCACCCCCGTCCGCGGGCTGGTCGTCCCGGCCGGCCGCTTCACCGCGTTCCTGGACGCCCATCCGGGCGTCTGGCGGCTGGTGAGCGGCACGTTCGTGCGGCGGCTGGACGACGCGGACCGGCGGGTGCGGGCGAACGTGTCGGCGCAGGGCGCACGGCGGCTGGCGATGCTGCTGGCGCATCTGGCCGAGCTGTCGGCGGCGTACGCGCCGCCGTCCGCGGACGGTTCGGTCGACATCGGCCCGCCACTGTCGCAGGAGGAGCTGGGCAGCTGGATGGACGCCTCGCGCGAGACCGTCGCCCGCGCGCTCGCGGTGCTGCGCCGCGCGGGCCTGGTCCGGACGGGGCGCCGGCGGATCACCGTGGTGGAGCCGGGCGCGCTCCGCGCGTTCGCGCACGACCCCACCGACTGACCGGCCCGGCGCCTTTACGTTGTAGATCACAAGCGCGCGGGCGGTGGCAGTCGGAACGCGACGGCGCCTGTGCGGACGTGCGCTGTCGCGGGCCTCCGGCGATGCACGGACCGGGGGCGGTCAGCGACGGCGACGGCGCGTGTAGTGGCGCCAGTCCCGGCCGGCGCCGACGCCCGCGAAGTGCAGCGACAGGAGCAGCAGCCCGAGGACGGTCAGCGTCCCGTTGTTGATGGCGTCCGACGACACGTCGGCGAGGTCGGCGAGCAGGGCGAGGGCGAAGACGATCGCGGCGACGATCGCGAGCATGGTGTCCTCCGTCGGGGGTTCGGGACGCGCCGGGCGCCCCGCGGGTACCGTCCCGATCACCGTTCGCGCGCCCGCGAAAACGGCGCCCCGGTTTCGGACGCCCGAATCAGCCGCCGGCGCTCTGTCCCGAGCTCGGTCCCGATCCGGCGCCCTCGCCCGAGCCGAGGTCGTCCGCGATGCCGGGGTAGACCCGCATCGCGTTGCCGCCGAGGACGAGCGAGACGGTCTCCTCGTCCAGGCCGAGGCCGGCGACGGCACGGGCGTTGCGGGCGATGCCCGGGACGCCCGGCCAGTCCGTCCCGAACACGAACTTGCGGGCCAGCCGCTTCAGGTCGTGCCGGGCGTAGTACTCGGGGAGGCGGCGCGGCGGCAGCCCCGACAGCTCGATCCACACCTCCTCGCGGGACAGCGCGAGGAACGCCGCCGCGTCGTACCACCAGCCGCGCCCGCCGTGCGCCAGCACGAACGTCAGCCCGGGGAACAGCCGGAGGACGTCGTCGATCGGCGTCGGGTCGGCGTACCGGTTGGCGGAGCCGGGAAAGGAGCTGGTGCCGCAGTGCACGACGACCGGCACGCCGGCGTCCCGGCACAGCGCGTAGGCCGGGTACAGCTCGGGGTCGGCGACGGAGAATCCGCCGTGCACCGGGTGCAGCTTGAGCGCGACGGCGCCGAACCCGAGCTGGCGCTCCAGCTCGGCGTCGATCGGGTAGTGCAGGTGCGGGTTGACGTTGGCGATCGGCCTGAAGCGGCGCGGGTTGTGCTTCACGAGCGGCACCAGGTCCTCGATGGGCTGGTAGCCGGTGGTCTTGGGGCTGTACTCGCACAGCAGTAGCGCGACGTCCACGCCCTCGGACGCGAAGTAGGCGTCGACGCGGTCGGGGACGAGGGTGCCGGTGTCGTCGTAGAGGTCCTGCCAGGGGTGCGCGGAGCCGAACTCCTCGGCCCACTGCCGCCAGGCGGGGGGCAGGGTCGGCAGCCGCGCGGTGTGGACGTGGGCGTCGATGAGGGGACGTCCGTCGAGCATGTGCGCCTCCCGCGTCAGTCCCGGATCCGCTTGAGCTCGGCGGCGTAGCGGCGCCCGTTGGCGACGTACAGCTCGACCGCCTCGGCGTGCCACTTCTCGTCGATGCCGCCGGGCCTGGACTTGGCGGGGACGCCGAGGGCGGTGTGCTCGGACGGGACGACGGCGCCCTCGGTGACGACGGCCCCCGCGCCCACGACGGCGCGGGTCTCCACGCGGGCGCGGTTGAGCACGACCGAGCCGGACCCGACGAGGCAGCGGTCCTCGACGACGCAGCCTTCGAGGTGGGCGTTGTGGCCGACGACGCAGTCGGCGCCGATGACGGTCGGCCACGCCTCGGTGGTGTGCACGACGGTGCCGTCCTGGACGGACGTGCGGGCGCCGACGGTGATCGCGCCGTAGTCGCCGCGCAGCACGGCGCCCGGCCAGACGGTGGCGCCCTCGGCGAGGGTCACGGACCCGATGACGGTCGCGCCCGGATGGACGTACGCGGTCGGATGGATGTCGGGGACCTGGTCTCCCAGCGCGTAGACGGCCATGCGGCGGAGCCTACCGGCCGCTCCCGGCCGCGCCGCCGCCGAGGGCGCCCAAGATCGTCGAGACCAGCGTCTCCGCGGCCTCCGCGGCGTCCAGCCGCCCTTCGTCCACCTCCTGCGCGGCCGCGTGCATCAGCGTGTAGACGGCGGTGACCTGCCAGCCGGGCGGTGCGGCGGCCGTGAAGACGCCCTCGTCGCGGCCGCGCCGCAGCAGCCGCTCGAGGCGGGCGAGGACGGGGGCGTGCCGGTCGCGGACCCGACCGGGTCCGAGCACCCGCAGCGCGACCGTCAGCACGGTGCGCTGCCGGTCCAGGACGCGCCAGGACGAGCGGACGAGGCGCGCGAGGGCCTCGTCCGCGCGCCCGGCGTCGACGTCGACGGCGCCGAGGACGGCGTCGGCGTCGGCCAGCGACCGGTCGAACAGGGTGTCCACGAGCGCCTCGCGGGACGGGAAGTGCCCGTAGAGGGTGACCCGCCCGACCCCCGCGGCCTTGGCGATCTCGGTCATGCTGGCCGAGGGGTCGCGGCCGAGGCGGGCGAGGGCGGCGTCGAGGATGGCCTCGATGTTGCGCTCGGCGTCGGCGCGGCGGCGCGTGGTCGCGGGGGTCATGGGATCAGCGTACGGGCCGTCAGTGGGCGAACACCGGGCCGTCGCCGAGGTCGGGGCGGCCCGGCGGCACGAGGACGAGCGCGAGCAGCGCGACGACGGCGGCCCCGGCTCCGAAGGTCGTGAACGCGGTGTGGAAGCCGCCGACGGTGTCTCCGCCGATGCTCGCGCCCGCCATGGCGGTGGCGAGCGCGATGCCGAGGGCCCCGCCGATCTCATGGCCGGTGTTGACGACGCCGGACGTGAGCCCGGCCTCCTCGTGCCCGATCCCGCTCATCGCGGTCGTGGTGGCGGCGACGAGGCCGGCGCCCGCGCCGAGGGCGAGCAGCACGAATCCGGGGAGCACGTCGGGCAGGAGGTGGCCGCCCGCGGGCACGCGCGCCAGCAGGAGCACCCCGGCGGCCGCGGCGAGGAAGCCGGCGGCCGCGACGGGCCGGGTGCCGGTCGTGCCCGCCAGGTGCGCGGCGAGGTGGGCGCCGGCGATGGTCGCCACGGCGGCCGGGAGGAATGCCAGGCCGGTCTGCACCGCGGAGAACCCCAGCAGGTTCTGCAGGTACTGCGAGCAGAGGAAGAACCCCGACAGCAGCAGCGCGGACGCGGCGACGATGAGCACGTTGCCGGACGCGATCGTCCGGCGCAGCAGCAGGGCGGGGGGGACGAGCGGGGTGCGCACGGCCCGCTCGATCAGCAGGAAGGCGGCGGCGAGGAAGGCGGCGGCGCCGATCGGGACGAGCGCCCGGGGCGTGCCCCATCCGTGCTCCCCCGCCTGGACCAGGCCGTAGATGAGGGCGGCGGCGGCGAGCGGGGCGGTGACGGCGCCGCCGAGGTCCAGCGGGCGGCGCACCGGCGGGACGTGCGCCACGGCCGACGGCAGCAGCGCCAGCACGGCCAGCCCGACCGGGACGTTGACGAAGAACACCCACTCCCAGCCGGGGCCGCTGGTGAGCAGCCCGCCGGCGAGCACGCCCACGGCGGCGCCGGCGCCGCCGATGGCCGCCCAGACGCCGAGGGCCCGGTTGCGCTCGGCGCCGTGGAAGGTCGTGGTGACGATCGACAGGACGGCCGGGGACAGCAGCGCGGCGCCGACGCCCTGGGCCGCGCGCCCGGCGATGAGCGTCCCGCCGGTACCGGCGAGGCCGGAGACCAGGGACGCGGCGGTGAACAGCCCGAGGCCGAGCAGGAAGGCGCGCCTGCGGCCGATCGTGTCGGCGAGCCGGCCGCCGAGCAGCAGCAGGCCGCCGAAGCACAGCGAGTAGGCGGTGACGACCCAGGTCTGGCCGCCGCGGCCGAGGTGCAGGTCGGCGGCGACGGACGGCAGGGCGACGTTCACCACGGTGATGTCGATGATCAGCATGAACTGGGCGACGCACAGCAGGACGAGGGCCCGCCACCGGTGGGGGCGGGGGGCCGGCGCGTCCGGGTGCGGGTGCGGCGGCGCGGTCGCGTGGTCGTGCACGGAGGCTCCTAACTCGAACAGGATTGTTCGGGTTAGCGTAGCCCGGGAGCCCGAGAAGTTGAACAGTTTTGTTCGACTTATCTCCCTAGGCGTCCACCGACTCCTGCTCGTCGAGCCAGGACACGATCCCCTCCAGCGCGTCGCGGCAGCTCCCGCAGCCGGTCCCCGCGCGGGTCCGCCGGGAGACCTCGTCGGCGGTGCGGGCGCCGTCCTGCCAGCAGGCGCGGATCTGCCCCTTGCTGACGTTGTTGCAGTTGCAGACCGTCGCCGCGTCCGGCATCCGCACCGGCGAGGCCGCCTCGGGCGCGCCGCCGAGCCCCGGGAACAGCAGGTCGAGGCGCTCGGACGGCAGCGGCGACGCCCGGTCGTAGAGCTGGGTGAGCGTCCCGGCGGCGGACGTCTCGCCGAGCAGGATCGCGCCGATCAGCCGGCCGTCCCTGATCACCGCCTTCTTGTAGGTGCCGCGCGCCGCGTCGGTGAACCGAACCACCTCCACGCCGTCGTCGTCGTCGCCGAAGTGCGTCTCCCCCATCGACGCCAGCTCGATGCCCGCCGCCTTCAGCCGGGTGATCTGCCGAGCGCCGGTGAAGCGCGCGGCCGGGTCGGTGCCCGCGAGCAGCCCGGCCAGCACGGTCGCCTGCTCCCAGGCGGGCGCGACCAGCCCGTAGACCTCGTCGCGGTGCTCCGAGCACTCCCCGATCGCGCGGACGGACGGGTCGCTGACCGAGCGCAGCTCGTCGTCCACGACCACCGCCCGGCCGATCGCCAGACCCGCGTCGCGGGCCAGCGACACCTCGGGCCGGACCCCGCAGGACAGGATGACCAGGTCGGTGTCCAGGACCTCCCGCCCGCCGTCCGGCAGCGCCAGCTCGACGCCGGTGACCGCGCGGTCGGCGCCGGTGCCGGCGGTGCGCAGCCCGGCGACGTTCGCCTGGACGCGGGTGCCGATGCCCAGGCGCTCGAGCGTCCGCGCCAGCACCTTGCCCGCGGCGGGGTCGAGCTGGCGCTCCATCAGGTGGCCGGCCAGGTGCAGGACCGTCACGTCCAGCCCCCGGCCCATCAGCCCGCGCGCCGCCTCGATGCCGAGCAGTCCGCCGCCGACCACCACCGCCCGCTGCGCCGACTCGGCCAGCTCGGAGATCCGGCGGCAGTCGTCGAGCGTGCGGAACACCAGCGCGCCGCCGGGCAGCCCGTCCTCCAGGCCCGGCATCGGCGGGACGAACGCGGTACTGCCGGTCGCCAGCACGAGCGTGCCGTACCGGGTGACGGTGCCGTCGGAGGCGTGCACGGCGCGCGCCTCCCGGTCGACGCGGACGACCTCCACGCCGAGCCTGGCGTCCACGCCGTGCGAGGCGTACCAGGCCGCGTCGACCAGGCTGATGTGGTCCGGCCTGGTCTTTCCGGCGAGGACGTTCGACAGCAGCACCCGGTTGTAGGGCCGCTGCGTCTCCGCGCCGAACACCGTGACGGGCACGCCCGGGTCGCGGGAGCGCAGCTCGCTGACGAACCGCGCCCCGGCCATCCCGTTCCCGACGACCACGATCCGTTCGCGGTTCACTTGACCTCCAGCGGCAGGAGCACGGGCTTGATCTGCTCGCGCTCGACCTCGAACTCGATGCTCGGGTCGGGGGTCTGCGGCGCGTTGACGAACGAGACGAACCGGCGGAGCCGGTCGGGGTCGGCGAGGGTGTCGCGCCATTCGTCGGAGTAGGCGGCCACGTGCCGCTCCATGGCGGCGTCCAGCTCGGCGCAGATGCCGAGCCGGTCGTCCACGATCACCTCGCGCAGGTACTCGACGCCGCCGTCGAGGGCCTCCAGCCAGCTCGCGGTGCGCTGCAGCCGGTCGGCGGTGCGGATGTAGAACATCAGGAACCGGTCGATGGTGCGGATCAGCTCCTCGTCCGACAGGTCGGAGGCGAACAGGTCGGCGTGCCGGGGCCGCATCCCGCCGTTGCCGGCGAGGTAGAGGTTCCAGCCGTTCTCGGTGGCGATGACGCCGAAGTCCTTGCTCTGCGCCTCCGCGCACTCCCTGGCGCATCCCGACACCGCCGACTTCAGCTTGTGCGGGGCCCGCAGCCCCCGGTACCGCAGTTCCAGGCGGATCGCCATCGCGACCGAGTCCTGCACGCCGTAGCGGCACCAGGTGGAGCCGACGCACGACTTCACCGTCCGCAGCGCCTTGCCGTAGGCGTGCCCGGACTCGAACCCGGCGTCGACGAGCCGCCTCCAGATCTCCGGGAGCTGCTCGACGCGGGCGCCGAACAGGTCGATCCGCTGACCGCCGGTGATCTTGGTGTAGAGGCCGAAGTCGCGGGCCACCTCCCCGATCACGATCAGCCTCTCCGGGGTGATCTCGCCGCCGGGGACCCGCGGGACCACCGAGTACGTGCCGTTCTTCTGCAGGTTGGCCAGGAAGTGGTCGTTGGTGTCCTGGAGCGCGGCCTGCTCGCCCTCCAGGATGTGCCCGTTGCCGAGGCTGGCCAGGATGGACGCGACGGCGGGCTTGCAGATGTCGCAGCCGCGGCCGCGGCCGTGCTCCTGGACGAGCTGGGTGAAGCTCGTGACCCGCCCGCCGCGGACGATGTCGAACAGCTCGGCGCGGCTGTAGTCGAAGTGCTCGCAGATCGCCTTGCTGACCTCGATGCCGGCGGCGGTCAGCTCGGCGTCCAGGATCCGCTTCACCAGCGGGACGCAGCTGCCGCAGCTCGTCCCGGCCTTGGTGCAGCCCTTCACGGCGCCGACGTCGGTGAGGGACTCCGCCGCGATCGCGCCGCGGATCGTCTCGGCGGTCACGTTGTTGCAGGAGCAGATGACGGTCGTGCCGGGCAGGTCGCCGCCCGCCGCCTCCGTCCCGCCGAACAGCATCTGCTCGGGGGCGCCGGGCAGGTTCCCGCCGACGTAGGCGCGCAGCGTCCCGTACGACTCGGCGTCGCCGACCAGCACGCCGCCGAGCAGGGTCTTCGCGTCGTCGCTGACGACGAGCTTCTTGTAGACGCCGGCGACCGGGTCGGTGTAGGTGACGCCGAGCGCGCCCTGGTCGGGGCCCGCGAACGGGTCGCCGAAGCTGGCGACGTCGACGCCCATCAGCTTCAGCTTCGTCGACATGTCGGCGCCCTCGAACGCCGCGGTGCCGTCCGGGTTGAGCAGCCGGTCGGCGACGACCTCCGCCATCGAGAAGCACGGCCCGACCAGCCCGTACACCGTCCCGCCGACCAGCGCGCACTCGCCGATCGCCCAGATCGCCGGGTCCTCGGTGCGGCAGGCGGCGTCGACGACGATCCCGCCCCGCTCCCCCACCGGCAGCCCGCAGCCGCGGGCCAGCTCGTCGCGCGGCCGGATGCCCGCGGAGAACACCACGACCTCGGCGTCGATCCGCCGCCCGCCGGCGAGCGCGATGCCCGCGACGGCGCCGTCCGCGCCCGCCTCCAGCCGCTCCATCGGCTCCCCGGCGTGCACGGCCATGCCGAGGGCCTCGATGTGGCGGCGCAGCATCGCGCCGCCGCCCTCGTCGAGCTGGCGCGGCATCAGCCACGGCGCGACCTCGACGACGCCGCTGCGCAGCCCGAGTCCCTGGATCGCGCGGGCCGCCTCCAGGCCGAGCAGGCCGCCGCCGACCACGGCGCCGGTCGCGCGGTCCCGCGCGTAGTCGCGGATGGCGTCCAGGTCGTCGATGGTGCGGTAGACGAACACGCCGGGCAGGTCCCGGCCCTCCACCGGCGGCACGAACGGCGCGGACCCGGTGGCCAGCACCAGCGCGTCGTAGCCGACGGTGCGTCCGGCCGAGGTCGTGACGGTGCGGGCGGCGCGGTCGATCGCGGTGACCCGCTCGCCGGTGACGACGGAGACCTCCGCGCCGTGCGCGGGGTAGGCGAGGTCGGCGCCCTCCAGGTGGGTGGTCAGCGCCACCCGGTCGTAGGCGGTGCGCGGCTCCTCGCCGATCACGGTGACCGTCCACGTCCCGGCGGCGTCGCGCTCGCGCAGGGCCTCCACCAGCCGATGCGCGGCCGGTCCGTGGCCGACCACGACCAGGTGCTTGTCCGGTTCGTTGCGGGCTTCCATGGCTTGATCCTCGATAAGCCCTATTTCCCGTATGGGTCCCGACCGTCACCCGCGCGTTAACTGGCGCTCACAGCGGCAGGTCGGGCGGGGTTGGCCGATCCGGCCCGCCGGGCCGGGCGCCGTCGCGGGCACAGGCGCGGGCGGGCGCGGCTGGGCGCCCGCACAAAGTTTCGGTTTCCCGACCATATCCATTCATTTCGGCGCCTTCTTGGCGGACGATGTGCGGACCGGGCGCGGCGCCCGGCCATCGGGGCGAGGGAGCAGCGAAGGACGAGGAGGCGGCATTGCGCAACGTCATCGGCATGGTGCTCACAGGGCTGGGCGCGTTCCTCCTGATCACCGCCGTGCTGGTCCGGTTCTACGTCGCTCCCCGGCTGATCGCCGCGCCGACGGACGTCTACCAGGTCACCCGGCTGCGCGCCGACAACGCCACCTACTTCGACGCCACGTCCGCCAAGCAGGTCACCGGCGCGACCGTCGTCGCCACCAACACCGTCCGCGGCGACGTGACGTCGTCGCACGGCGACATCGCCGTCTGGGACTCGGCGACGATGATCCAGGACGTCGGGCGCCGCACGACCATCGAGATCCAGAACCAGCGGGTCGCGTTCGACCGCCGCACGGGCATGCTGAGCGGATGCTGTGGCGCCTCGGTGAACGGCGACGTGTCGGCGCGCCAGTCGGGGCTCGGGCTGTTCTGGCCCGTGGACGCCACCAGGAGGACCAAGCCGGTCTACGATCCGGCGACGCGCCGGGCCTGGCCCGCCGTCTACGCCGGCGAGGAGCGCGTGCACGGCATCCGCGCCTGGCGGTTCGTCCAGCACATCCCGAACACCAGGCTGCAGGGTCAGGACCTGCCGGACGTGCCCGGCGAGCTGCTCGGGCGCGCCAAGGGCGGCCCCGCGGTCCCGGTCGACCGCTACTACCAGGCCGACGGCACGTACTGGGTGGACCCGCGCACCGGCAACCCGATCGACCAGGAGCAGAAGGTGCTGTCCACCCTGCAGCCGAGGAGCGGTCCGGGGCGGCTCGTCGTGGGGCAGATGGACCTGCGGATGACGCCGGAGTCGCAGAAGTCGCTGCAGGACACGTCGGCGGACGGCGCGTCCAAGATCAACCTGCTGCGGATCGCCGTCCCGGTCGGCTCGGCGGCGGTCGGCGCCGTCCTGCTGGCGGCCGGGGCCGTCGTCGGCCGGGCGGGGCGCCGGCGCGCGCCGCGCAGCCGGCAGCCGGGGGAGCCCCTCGCCACCCCGCGCGGACCTGCCCGTTAAGTCCGTGATGTGCGGGTACGTCCCCTAGGACGCCCGGGCCGGCCCGGTCCGCCGCGCCGGCCGCAGATCCATGAGGGAAGGGGGACCCGATGGGCGGGCAGAACCATCCGATCCGCGGCGAGCACAAGTACGACCGCCGGATCACCGCACCGGACCAGCACGAGGAGCGGCCCGGCCAGAGCCTGGTCACCACGGACCACGACGTGATCCGCCAGTGGGCCGGCGAGCGCGGCGCCGAGCCGTGCAGCGTGCCCGGCAGCGACTACGGGGGCAGGCCCGGCCGGCTGCTGTTCGACTTCCCCGGCTACGGCGGGGAGAACCTGGAGCACATCTCCTGGGACGACTGGTTCCGCACCTTCGACGAGCGCGAGCTCGACTTCATCTACCAGGAGCACAAGAAGGACGGGGCGCAGAGCAACTTCTTCCAGCTGGAGAACCCCGGCCGCTGACCCACCGCTCCGCCCGCACCGGGGCGCGCCCCGGTGCGGGCGCACCCCGCCGCGTCCGGGACGGGGACGATCGCGAATCGCGAGATTTGTGGATCTTGAGGGCGCGTTCCGGCGTCCGAGTACCCGTGACGACAGAGAAGAAGAGCCGTGCGGCCGTCCTGGTCCTGACGGGCGTCGCGCTGGGCGCGGCCCTCACCGGATGCAAGGTGGGCGACACGGGCGCCGATCCGGGCGGCACCGGGACGAACGCCGGGACCGGCACCGCGCCCGCAGGCGGCCGCACCGCCGAAGGAGCGGGCGGCGACGCCGGATCGGGTTCGGGGTCGGGGTCGCTCGCCCGCTGCCACACGCGCGACCTCGCGGCGCGGGTCGGCCGCCTCGACGGGGCCGCCGGATCGCGGTCGACCAAGATCGTCCTGACCAACGCCTCCGGCCGCGCGTGCCGGGTCTACGGATGGCCGGGCGTCGGCATCGCCGTCGCGGACGGGTCGGCGCTGCCGAGCAGCGACCAGCGGGTGGGCGGCCCGCCTCCGCACCTGGTGCTCCAGCCGGGCGGGCACGCCTACACCGAGATCGACTGGGCGGCGCCGGGCGCCGCCGACCCGCAGTCCCGGTCGGAGGCCGCGCTGCCGGGCCTGCTGACGGTCATCCCGCCGGACGAGACCCTGGCGCTGCGCGTCCCGTGGTCCTTCGGGCCGGTGGCGGAGCAGGGGAACTTCCGGGTGACCCCGCTCAAGCCGGGCAGCGGGCCGGCCTGACCCGCCGGCGCCTCACCCCGGCGCGTGCTCAGGCCGGGGTGAGGACGAGCGCGGCGTCGTGCCCGCCGAACCCGAACGAGTTCGACAGCACCGGCGCGGAGGCGGGGATCGCGCGCGCCTCGCCGTGGACCACGTCGATCAGCCCGGTCTCCGCGTCCGGCCCGGCGAAGTTCGCGGTCGGCGGGACGAGCCCGGCGGCGCCGCAGCGCAGCGCGACGATGGCCTCCACCGCGCCGCCCGCGCCCAGGATGTGGCCGGTCACGCCCTTGGTCGCGGTGACGGGCGGGGCGTCGCCGCCGAAGCAGCGGTCGATCGCGAGGGCCTCGGCGCCGTCGTTGCCGCGGGTCCCGGTGGCGTGCGCCGACACGTGCCCGATGTCGCGCGGGGCGAGGCGCGCGTCGGCGAGGGCCGCGGCCATGCAGCGGGCGG